>NZ_JBMQUD010000094.1:0-29912 GCF_057359045.1 Adhaeribacter sp. | reverse complement strand
TTACCAGCTGCACGGCGATTTAACCATCCGGGGCATTACCAAGCCTATTACGGTAAACGTAGAGTTTGGCGGCCTTGTAGTAGACCCTTACGGCCAGACCAAAGCCGGCTTTACGGTAAGTGGTAAAATCAGCCGCAAAGAGTTTGGTTTAACCTGGAATGCTGTTACTGAAGCCGGAAGTGTGGTGGTAAGCGATGAAATTAAGCTCCTCGCCGAAATACAATTAGTTAAACAAGCTTAAGTTACCCGGGCCGAAAAAGAGGTATTAACCCGAAAGCCTCTTTTGGCCGGTTCCGGTAAAAAATAACCAGCTAGGTCTGCTTTGGCTTAGGCGCGTAAAAACAGTTAGAACTCTTTTAAATTTAAGTTTATGCCGTTTCAAATATATAATCCCGCAGAAAGAGGCCGGAAAGACCTGGGTTGGTTAAAGAGTAATTTAGTATTTAGCTTTTCGGGTTTTTACAATCCGGTGCAGGCGGGGTTTGGCTTACTCCGGGTTTTTAACGACGATTTTGTGCAGCCCCAACATGGCTTTGGCTTACATGCCCACGCCAACATGGAAATTATTTCTATTATGCTGGGCGGCTCCATGAACCACCTCGATTCGTTGGGTTACAAAGAAGTAGTACATAAAGATTGGGTGCAAATTATGAGTGCCGGCAGCGGCTTGCGCCACGAAGAACACAACGTGGGCCACGACGAAGTTAATTTTCTGCAAATCTGGATAGAGCCCAAGCTGCAGAATATTACCCCGCGCTACCAGCGGCGTTACTTTCCGGAAGCGGAACGGCTAAATAAATTGGTAACCGTGGTGAGCAACGAAGAAGGGCAGGGGCACTGCTGGATAAACCAGAACGCTCGCTTGGCTTTGGGTTATTTTGAAAAAGACCAGCCGCTTACCTATACGTTTAACCCGTTAAACAAAGGCGTATTTATCTTTAATATTTCGGGTACGCTGCAGGTAAATGGCCAGGAACTCCAGCCGCGCGCGGGCCTGGGTATTTGGGAAACCGACGAGCTGCGGTTTAATTTTTTAACCGAAAGTAAATTCCTGCTCATAGAAGTGCCTATAAACCATTAATATTTAAACTTATGGAAAACCAACTGTTAGGCCTGCACCATATTACGGCTATTGCCGGCATGGCCAAAAAAAACTTAGATTTTTATACCAAAATCCTGGGCCTGCGCCTGCTCAAAAAAACGGTTAATTTCGACGACCCCGGTACGTACCATTTGTACTACGGCGACGAGAGAGGCAGCGCCGGTACTATTTTAACGTTTTTCCCGTACGAAGGCGCCCGGCGGGGTAGTGCCGGTACCGGCATGGCTACCAATATTGCGTATTCGGTACCCGCAGATAGCTTTAGTTTCTGGATCGATCGTTTTGAAAAACACAATGTTATTTACAACAAGCCTTCCGAAAAATTTGGCGAACCGTATTTAACTTTTCTGGACCCCGATGGCTTAAAATTAGAACTGGTGGTACCCAAAATAGAAGATACCCGCCTGGCCTGGACAACCGACGAGGTAAATGCAACGGTAGCAACCAAAGGTTTTCATGGGGTTACGTTAACCTTGCGTAATATAAAAGCTACAGCCGCCATTTTAACCGATATTCTGGGCTATAAACTTCTCGAGAAAAGCGGCAACCGTTACCGGTATATGACCGAAGCCGTAGACAACGCCAATATTATTGATTTGGTAGAATTGCCCAACGAAGCGCGGGGTATAGGCGGGGCCGGTACCAACCACCACATTGCGTTCCGGGTAAAAGATGAAGCCACGCTCATGCAGTTCCACGAAAAAGTAACGCGGGCGGGCCACAGCATTACCCAAAAAATAGACCGCAATTATTTTTATTCGCTTTATTTCCGGGAGCCGGGTGGCGTGTTGTTCGAAATAGCCACCGATAACCCTGGTTTTGGCATTGATGAAGATTGGGATAAGCTGGGTTCGGGTTTATTGTTGCCGCCGCAGTACGAGCCGCGCCGCGCCCAGATAGAAGCGGTTTTACCGTCTTTAGATTAGGCGCCTTTAACCTGCTTTAAATGAATATGATGGCTGTAAAAGTTCTGTAATTACTCCGGCACACCCCGGCAGCCATAGCAAAACTTGCAGACAGCATTTTACCCGCGCACCCTAAATTTTAAAAAAACAAATCAGTAATACTTAACCAGCCAATAGCTTATACCTAAAGGCGACCGATTATGGACACGCACAAAAATAAAATAGTAACCCAAGGTAAACCGCTGGACCCAACCGGCAAAGCTCTGATTATGATCCACGGGCGGGGCGCATCCGCCGAAAGCATTTTAACTTTAGCCGACCATTTGCCGGTAACCGGGTTTTCGTTGTTTGCCCCGCAGGCCACCAATAATAGCTGGTACCCGCACAGTTTTATGGCCCCTGCCATGCTCAACCAACCCGCCCTCGACTCGGCTTTAAACACCATCGACGAGCTGGTGCAAAGCATTTTAGCGCAAGGTATTAGCCCTAAACAAATTTATTTATTGGGGTTCTCGCAGGGGGCTTGCCTTACTGCCGAGTACGCAGCCCGGCAAGACCAACCGTTTGGCGGCCTGTTTATTTTTACCGGCGGGGTAATCGGGCAAACCCTTGATACCCAAAACTACGCAGGCAACATTACGGATACGCCGGTTATTATTACTACCGGCGACCCCGACCTGCACGTGCCGGTAAGCCGGGTAACCGAAACCGTAAAAATATTATCCGAAAAAGGCGCAGTGGTTACCCAAAAAATTTACAAAGGCCGGCCGCATACCATCCTGAACGAAGAACTAAAGCTGGCCGGCGAAATATTAGCCAAGGCTTAGAAGAATAGCTTAAAAGAATATTTAAACCTGTTTCGTATTTCAAAAATTAAGGTGCTGATTAGCTTGCGGGTGAAAACATCTCAGCCAGGGTTACTGTCTGATTATTCTCCCTAGTAATGCTGCTAATGCAGGCTAATGCTGACGCAAGTTTGCGCGTAGCGGTAACCTGTGCCTATTAATAAAAGCTAATAATACCGCCACCCGGGGCAGCGGAACAGTTCTTTAAAATGATTTTCTACCCAAACGTTATGCTACAAGTATGGCATTTAATATTCAAAATAACCTGGCCAACCATCATTTTGAGCTGGAGCAAGCCGGCCAAACCGCGTTTATCGATTATAAAATAAAAGGCGATGCCCTGGTGGTGTACCACACCGAAGTGCCCCAGGAACTGGAAGGGCAGGGGATAGGCTCGGCTTTAATTAAATACGCCCTCAACTACGCCATTGCGCAAAAGCTGGGCTTAATTCCGTTGTGCCCTTTTATGCGGGCTTACCTCCAGAAGCACCCCGAATATAATTATTTAGTCCGGAAGCTCCGGTAAAAGAATTATTTTTAAGGTTTAACCTTCTGCGGGCTAAGTTGGTATATTATGCGCATTACAGCTATAGATAAAACATATACCGGCCTCATGACAAAGCTGCCCCGTTTCTTTTTTGTTGGTTTAATTTTAATTGGTGTGTTGGGCGCGTGCAGCAAACCCACTGTTTTCTCGGCGCAAGGCACGGTACAAGCCATTGAACGCGGCAAAGACGGGTACACGGCAATATTAACCAACTCCCAAGGGCAAACGTTTAATGCGGTTATCAGTCGGGTTAATCTGGCCCAGAGCGGCGGCTACCAGGAGTTAACCGTAGGCGATAAAGTAACGGTTTACGGCGATACCACCCGTTTGGGCGAGGTAATCAGTATAAAAGTAAGTCAGCTTAAAAAATAATGGCCCATGCAAAAAACGATATTAGCCCTGGCGGCAGGCGCTTTACTTTTGGGTTGCCAGCGCGTAGCCGAAACCACCAGTACCGAGCCCGGCAACGAGGTGCCCGCCGGCGTACTGATTAACGAAGAGCTGTGTTTCCGGCAGGTAAGCGGTAGGCAAAAGCAAGATACGGCCTGGGTGCGCCTGGTTATTAATAAAGCCCAGGTAAGCGGCACCTACTGGCATTTGCCTCACGAAAAAGATAGCCGGCGCGGCACCTTACGCGGCACCCAGGCCGGCGACTTAATTACCGCTATGTGGACTTTTAGCCAGGAAGGCCAAACCGATTCGTTGCCGGTGCAATTTAGATTAACCCGGAACCGCCTGCAGCAAAAGCCTTACAGCTACCAACCCAACACCGGGCGGGCCTATCTCGCCGATTCCAGCGAATTTACCCTAAAGTACGTTTGGTTAGATTGCGCCGCGCTGCCCATCCTGACGCAACGCGCAAAAGAATAGCCGCGTAAACGGGCAGCAAATAACCTGGTAATGGATCTGTATGGGAATAAAACGCTTCATAACTTTTTGCGGACTGGCCATAATTTGGGTTAGTTGCCAGACCAAAACCCACGACACGCAAACGTTGCCTCCCACCAAGCCCACCGATACGACCACTGCGGCCCTAACTGAGCTACCAGCTGCGGAGACCAGCCAACCGCCTGCTCCCGTGGCCCCCAACCGCTTAATTGTACCGGGCAAAAGCATTGGTCAAACCACCCTGAACATGGAAGCCGCTACGGTAAACCAGCTTTTAGGGCCCGGCGATAAACAAGATGCTGCCATGGGCAAAGCCTGGGTAGTTTGGTACAGTAAATCCACCGCACCCGATACCCTCCGGAAAGAAACAGTTATCTATTTTGTTACCAATATGGGCGGCCCCCATGAGGCCAGCCGGGTAAAGCAAATCCGGGTAACCTCGGGTTTCTTTAAAACCGCCGCGCACCTGGGCGTGGGCAGCTCCCTAACCGCGCTCCAGCAAGCCTCTCCCCATCTAAGCCCGCCCCAAACGTATACGTCCGACCAAACCAACCGCCGCCTCACCATTCTGGATGATACCGCTAGCGGTATCGCTTTTGAAATAAACGCCGCTAATATTTGTACCGCCGTAGTGGTGCACGAGCCTCAGCAACTTGTTAATACAACTTATATTCACCTGTTTCCTTGAAAGCAAGAGTTAAAGTGGTAATTTATTTGTTTCAAGTTTAAGTTTCCACTGCTTTAACTTAAGGTAGGTCTTGCCACATTATAAATAATGCCTTTTTTAGATACTTAATGTATTCAGATATATCCAAATGCCAATAAATGGCGAGAATTAATTTCTGTTCGAGATAGGCATGAAAGTAACTTCCGGATCACGGGAGATAATATAGAAAGCTGAATATAGCTCTTATACAAAAATATCAATCCAAATTAAATAGTAATGGAACAATATTTTGTAGATTAAGCACCCTAATCTTATCTATTCAACAAAATTATGAAATCATGTATACTTTAGGTGAATTGAAGGGTAATAATCTATTGATATGCTTACAGAAAATAAGATAAAAGAAGAAATCAATCTTGCCTACGTTTTAGCGGTTGCAGCTACTAAAGGATTTTCCACAGAAATCACAAGAGTTGATAATGATAGTATAGATGCAACTATATGTTATAATGGGAATTTGACTCCGGATTCAACACTTTATTCTCCAACAATAAAGCTTCAGCTTAAAGCTACTTCCAATCCAAACATCATTGGCGATTACATTCATTTTGCTTTGCCAATAAAAAATTACAATGATCTAAAAGCTCGTTCAGGAAATCCAAGGTTATTAGTTGTGCTTTGCCTTCCAGAGTTAAAGAGCGATTGGTTGATTCATTCTTGTGATGAACTAGTGTTCAGGAAGTGCGCATATTACATTAATTTAAAGGGGTTACCTAATTCTCCTAATGAGACATCAGTAACGGTTAAGATTCCTCTACTAAATATATTCTCACCGGATTCATTATATGACTTAATGCTGAAGACATCAAAAGAGGAGGAACTATGAGCATAAATAAAAAATTACTTTCTCTTACTTTAGAACGTATCAATTTTACGGCTGTTCAACGATATCTTCAGAATAGACTTTGGCATAAAAAGAAGAGTAAGAGAGATAATATTGCAATATTTTATGTTTCAGTACCCGAACCTACTGAAATTGTTTTACCCCTGGATAGATCTTTTATCGATTATGGTGAGTTAATTTTTAGCGCTATTAACAAAATTGCAAAAGTTGAAAATAGAGACATTGAGCAAATTATAAATGATCTATTATTACCACCTTCTGATATTATTCGATTTCGTGTAGATAATAAAAGGACTGAATTTGGATTGATAACTTTTAATGAAGGGTTCAATTTGTTAGAAAATGCAAAGAAATCCTTATTTACAACCGCTTGTGACATCATTCATCCAACATTCTTCCACAAAAGGATGTCATATAAAACCGCTCAACAATTTATAGATTCTTGTTTTCTTGGGCAGACAGAAAGAGGAAGTTTTATTGCATCTGTAGTTTGTCCATTTATAAATGCAACTGTTGAAGATAAACCTACTCAACTAAGTTTATTTAATACAGAAGAAGACTTAATTAGCTCATTTACAAGAAAAGTTACAAAACGGTACATGCGTTCACTTTCAAAATTAAAATATGCAATAGAAACCGGTAACCATAGTATAATTGAAAATCCATTAATAGAGAGTAATTTCCCCGATCAAGATATAATAAGTGCCAATTTTATTGAAAGTATAATTGAATTAGGCGAGTATGGAGATAAAGAGCAAATAGAAATATTTACATCTTGGTCTTCTATTATTTCGCAAGTAATCGATGTTCCCAATTCTATTACCTTTACTAAAGACTATATTCCTCCCATGGAGTCCATAGTTTCCAAAATAAAGCCAATTGATGAAGGGAAAGAGGGCAAATTTGTTGGTAAGGTTTCAAGAGCTCAAGCAGACCCTGATCCTATTCATAGGAGCGAAGGCGAAATAACTTTTAATTTTATAGGTGAAGATGATAAAATAATAAAAGCGAAAGTCTTCTTGAACACAGAAGATTTTAGTAAAGCTTGCGAGGCATTAGATAAGGGTATCAATGTGAAAGTATCTGGTAATTTAAAAATCTCTGGGAAAGCAAAGATCATTGAGAATCCACGCTTTGAATTACTAAACTAAAACTTATATGGCTTTCCTCTATGGCGCGAAAGTTACTTCCGTGCCTGCTTAACTATCCGCAACTCAACAGATTTAAATGAAATATTTAAATCTGCTCTCATTTGAGATTCTTTTAAGAAACTATCTACTGCTTTTATTTAATTTATTATTCATTCCAAATAAAACCACACCAGCATTATGCAAAATCTAGTACTGCCGCATCCTCTCCTATAATGCCTCATCTATTAAAGTTGCAGGCAGCAATATTTTTCAAACCCATTCATTCACCACCCATGAAATACGCCGTATTTGCAATCTTTCTTTTAATAAGTGCCTGTACCCAAACCAACCCGCCGAAGCAGGAAAAAATACGCGTAACCGGCGAAGGCAAAATCCGGGTAAAACCAGATTTGGTTACCTTAACCTTGCAGGTTTCGTTTACGGAGCCCCGCATGGCCAGCGCCGTTAAAACCACCCAGCAAACCGTAGATTCGGTGCTGGCTATTTTAACCCTTTATAGCCAAAGCGAAAACGATATTAAAACCAGCAGCATTTCGGCGAATAAAGCCTACGAGTACAATGGCCGCAAACAGGTTTTTGTGGGCTACCAGGCCGAGCAATCGCTAAACTTTGTACTGAACGATATTAGCCAGTTTACCGAACTAACCGGCAAGCTGCTCGGTACCAAAATCAGCAGCATTTCGCGCATCCAGTTTGGCCACTCCCAAGCCGATAGCCTTTTCCGGGAAGCTGATTTACTCGCCCACGACGATGCCTTAAAATCGGCGCAGAAGTTATGCAAACGGGCCAACGTGGGTTTAGGCCAGTTGCTTTTTTTAACCAATGTGCCGGGCGACAATAGCTATAATGAATCGGATGACTACGCGGTGGCCCAGGAGGTAAATACGTATGCCAAAGGCTTTGGCGGCAACGGTTTTAAAATAGCGCCGGAAGTGCTGGAGTTTAAACGTACCATTATTTCGGAGTACGCCCTTAAACCGTAATAATTTGGCTTAATGGTTGGGAAAGAAATATTTAGTAAAAAAAATATATGGTTTTTTATATGTTTTATATAGTATTTTGTTAATTTTGATGCATTCGTTTCCGGCACCTTTATTATTTAAGCAAATACCTTATTAAGAAACGGAATCAGCTGCTTTTATTGATAAAATTACGCAAGGCTTAAAACAACCCATTATTTAACCAATATATTTTATTCATGAAAAAATTTTACCCGCTTTATTTATTCTTAGCCTTATTTGCATTTGCTTCTTGTGAAAAAAATGACCCCGCACCTGTTTCTGACCCCAAAACGGCTAATTTAACCGGTGGCCCCTGGATAATAGAAGACGCCATTGTAAAAATGAATTATACCTTTATGGGGCAACCCCTGATGGATACAACGTTTAGTATGTATAAAGATGTACGGGCTTGTGAGCGAGATTTTACTTTCGCCTTTAAAGCCGATAAATTTATGGATATTAAAACCGGTGCGGCTTACTGTGGCGAGCAGTTGCCTGGCTCTGTTTACAAATGGGATGAGAAAAATAGTTATGACCGCCTCCTGATTATCGGGAAAGGGGCCGGCGGCCTGATGTCGGTTAATAATGGCAGTATGGTTTCTATTAGCGATACACTAAACCTAAAGATTTTAGATATATCTAATACTAACTTAACCGGGGTTTATGAGGTGCCTTTTAACCAGATGTTTGCCCACATGGGTAACGCTACTGATATGGCCGGAATGGAAGAGCTATTTGATTTGTTTGGCCAGTTACTTTCCGGCAAAATGGAAATAACTTACAAAATGAAACGCAAATAATTTAAACCCAGAATATTCTTCTTTGGTTAGAGCATCTCCGGCAATTGGTTGGAGATGCTTTTTTGTTTACACTTGCGTGTAGCGTAATATTACCCGTACTTTAATGCCGATAAACCACCACCAACATGAAATATATTTTACTTTTAATAAGTTTCTGGGCCGTGTTTTCTGAACATACCTTGGTAGCGCAAACCACTGCCGTTGCGCCCGCCAAAGCAACCTTTACCAACCCCTTGCCGGTACAATTCGGCGACCCCTATGTACTGTATACCCAGGGCACGTATTATATGTACGGCACAGGCGGCGGGGCTCAAAAGGGTTTTGCGGCGTATTCGTCTAAAGACCTGGTAAACTGGCAGCCAGCAGGGCAGGTGTATTTCCACAGTAATAAAAACGGCTGGAGCGACCCCCAAGCCAGTTGGGGCGGCGCGTACTGGGCCCCGGAAGTGTACGAGGTAAAAGGTAAATATTATTTGTTTTACAGCGCCCAATGGAAAGAAAACCCCAATAAAGAAGAAGAAAATTTCCGGATTGGCGTGGCCGTAGCCGACAAACCGACCGGGCCGTTTGTAGATATGGCCAATAAACCCATTTTTGACCCCGGTTACCCCATTATAGATGCCAATGTGTTTTTCGATACCAACGGCAAAGCGTATTTGTATTACTCCCGGGCGGCTTACAAACACCCCGTAGAAAGCGAAATTGCCACTTGGGCCCGCGAAAAAGACTGGTACAAAGAAATAGAAGAAAGCTGGGTATACGGCGTAGAACTAAAACCTGATTTTTCGGGGGTAATAGGCGAACCGGTTTTGCTTTTGCGGCCGCCCGTGAGCTTAACCGATAAACAAGCCGAGTGGGAAAGCCGGTCGGTAACGGCTCACGAGGTAAACCGCCGCTGGACCGAAGGCTCCGTTACGTTTAAAAAAGAGAATATTTATTACATGATGTATTCGGCCAATTATTTTGGCGGCCAGCATTATGCCGTGGGTTATGCTACGGCCACCTCGCCGCTAGGTCCGTTTAAAAAAGCCGCGAATAACCCGGTGTTGCAGAAAAATTCGGCTCAGGGTGGGGTAGTAACCGGCACGGGGCACAACAGCATTACGTACTCGCCCAATGGTAAAGAAATGTTTTGTGTTTACCACGGCCGCACCACCAAAACCGGCAACGAGCGCGTAGTTTTTATTGATCGCATGGAAGTAAAAGACGGAAAAATAATTGTACATGGCCCTACTACCACGCCGCAAAAAGTTCCGGCAGGCGTAAAAGCAAGCAGTGCCAAATAATAATGTTTTTGGCCTGGGTTTATCCATAGTCTTTAGCGTTTAGCCTGGCAAAAGTATTTGCATAAGCCCAGGGGCATAATCTGCCAGCGCTCAGCGGCCATAATGGTTTAGTTGCCCAAGCCCGGCAAGGGCGAAACGAATAACTGCTGTAACACCGGCTTGCACCCGGTGTTAAGAGATAAAGCCTTTGCTGTTAAAGCTAAAAAGTTATGCGGCCATTCCAGATGGTATTTTAAAAGAAAGCTGGCTTAAACTATTTACATCTAAATGGAGCAGCCCCGGTAGCGTGCTTTAGAATTAGCAGTGATAATCTCACGCATGGCGCCAGATGCCGTTCTAAACTGCGATACAAAATAACTTTACGTTGCAAAAAAAAAACAGCGTACTGGTATTTATTTCCTGAACAAAAGGCAAGTGAATGAGTAATAATTACTATAAGCTGTAAAGCCTGCTCGGGCTAAATACAAAAAGCATGAAAATAAGAGCCATTATTACCGGCGCCACGGGCATGGTAGGCGAGGGTGTGCTGCTGGAGTGCCTGAACCACCCGGAGGTAGAACAAATTCTGGTCATTAACCGCAAACCAGGTGGCCGGTCGCACCCCAAACTGCGCGAAATTATTCATCCGGATTTTTTTAACCTGGCACCACTGGAAAAAGAGTTAGAGGGCTACAACGCCTGCTTTTTTTGTCTGGGCATATCTTCGGTGGGGGTAAGCGCAGAAGAATATAAGCGTATCACGTACGACCTCACCCTTAATTGGGGTAAGCTGCTGGCCAAACTAAACCCCAACCTTACTTTTTGTTACGTAACAGGAGCCGGTACCGATAGCAGCGAACAAGGCCGGCTAGCCTGGGGCCGGGTAAAAGGCGCTACCGAAAATGCTTTACTGGGTTTGTTTAATAATGCTTATATGTTCCGGCCCGCTTTTATGAAAGCCACGCCCGGCCAGCGAAATATTAAAAGTTATTACAAGTTCTTTTCCTGGTTGTACCCATTAGGCCGCAAAATTTACCCCGCCGGTTTTTGTACCCTGCACGAAGTAGGCCAAGCCATGATTAAAGCCGTTACCAAAGGTTATCCCCAGCCCGTACTGGAGGTAAAAGATATTGTTACCCTGGCCAATGCCTGACTTTCCGTAAAGTCAACAGTACTTCTCGAAATTAAAAATTATGAATTTGGTACAATAAGTGTTGTTTTACTTTTTGAGCGCTCAGCTAGTTCTAAATATTAAGTTGGAAGAGCACTAGTCGTAAATATTGTTTTAATACTTATTGGATTGGCTGGCGCGAGGCTCCGCCTCGTGTCTTTTATTTTCCGGCCTCTGGCCGAAGGAACTGTTATTTAAATATTATAAGCATCTGGACAAAATTAGCTAGATATATTTGGGGTTATCACTTCGGTCATGGTGTAAAGCATGTTTTAACCAAACTGCAAGAAACTCAATAGATGCTTTCAGCATGACAAGTACGGATGGTTTAATATATTTTTGTCCTGACACTTATCACTTAGTAAATACCTGGTTCCCCTAGCAGCAAGTCCTGAAGCTTTGCTAATCTAAGTCTGTCATTCCGCAGGAATCTAATCGGTTACTTGTCAATAATATTTTTACCAAGGATGTATTTAGGTGAAATGAATTCTATTATCATCCAGGATGACCTTTTATACTATTTTAAATATTATCAGAAAGTAAATGTACATCGGCCAGAGGCCGGAGAATGAAAGGCACGAGGCGGAGCTTCGCGCCAGCCAGAGAACCGCCGGTAAAATCCTAAATAATTAGCTTTAGGTTGCAAGTGTCCCGTAGATGATTTCTTCTTTCGACCACTTACCAATTATTCCGGCTAAATATTGGTTTTTTAAGAAAGCTGCCCCAAACCCAAAATTGCTTTTACCACCAGCATAGGAATTATTACCAACGGAATTGTTTCCTTTGTATTCCGGTTAATCCATATTTACTTTTAAGCGGGTTGGGGTTTAGATTAGTTTTAAGCTTTACTTCTGCCGGAATATTTTGATAATAAATTATCTAGTTAAAGAAAAACCTTTGCAGAAAAGGACATAACATGAAAAGAGTAGTAATTACGGGTATGGGCGCCATAACCCCTTTGGGCAATTCGGTGGCTGAATTTTGGCAGAATATATTAGCCGGTAAAAGCGCAGCGGCCCCCTTAACCAAGTTCGATGCCACTAAGTATAAAACCCGGTTTGCTTGCGAAGTAAAAGATTTCCGGCCCGAAGCTTACCTGGATAAAAAAGAAATAAAAAAGTACGATTTATTTACCCAGTACGCCATTGCCGCCACCGACCAGGCCATAACCGATGCCGGACTGGATTTTGCTACCCTGCCGGAAGCGGCTCGCTACGACGTAGGCGTTATTTGGGGAACCGGCAACGGGGGCATTGGTACTTTTGAGGAGCAGTTGCGCGAGTACCATGCCGGCGACGGTACACCCCGGTTTAACCCGTACTTTATTCCCAAAATGATTGTGGATATAGCCGCCGGCGTTATTTCTATGCGACATAAACTGTATGGCCCCAATTATTGTACCGTATCGGCTTGTGCGTCGTCTAATACTGCCATTATAAATGCTTTCGATACCATCCGGATGGGCCGGGCCCGGATTATAGTAGCCGGCGGTTCGGAGGCAGCCGTTACCGAATCGTCGGTGGGTGGTTTTAGTGCGGCCCAGGCTTTATCTAAGCGCAACGACAACCCGGCCCAGGCTTCGCGCCCTTTCGATCGCGATCGCGATGGGTTTGTAATGGGCGAGGGCGCCGGCGCCTTGATTTTAGAAGAATGGGAGCACGCCGTTAGCCGCGGGGCCAATATTTATGCCGAACTGGTGGGCGGCGGTATGGCCGGCGACGCGTATCATTTAACTGGTACCTCGCCGGAGGGCTTAGGAGCCCGTTTGGGTATGCTGCAGGCTTTAAAAGATGCCCAAATCAGCCCCGATAAAATAGATTACATTAATGCGCACGCCACCTCTACCGGCATCGGCGATTTAAGCGAGCTGCAAGGAATTAAAAGCATATTTAACAACTTGCCGGTGGCCATCAGTGCTACCAAGTCTATTACCGGGCATTTATTGGGTGCAGCAGGCGCGATAGAAAGCATTATTAGTGTAATGGCGGTAAAAGAAGATATTATTCCGGCTACCATCAACGTCGAAAACCTGGACCCGGAAATTCCGGCGGGTTTAAACCTGGTGCTGGGCAAACCGCTGCCTAAACCGGTTAATTACGTCCTGAACAATACCTTTGGGTTTGGCGGCCATACGGCTAGTTCTATCTTTAAGAAATATACCGGCGCATAAGCTGTGCTTTTCTACTATTTAGAGCTAGTGGCTAAGATTTAGCGGGTTTTAAGGTGTGGTACAGATATTTTCCTTTATATAAGCTTTAGAAAGGATATTTTTTGTTTAGAGAGTCGGCTTCTGTAACTTAAGTTACAGCACAAGCTTTTAATCTTTCGGATATTTGCTTAAATTTTATTAATCTTTAAGACCAGGATTATGACAGTAGAACAAATTTATACGGGTTGCCTGGCGCAGGGCGCGTATTACATAGAAAGTAACGGCGAAGCGGTAATTATTGATCCTTTGCGCGAAATTAAACCATATCTTACCAAAGCCCGGCAAAATAACGCCCAAATTAAGTACGTGTTAGAAACCCACTTTCACGCCGATTTTGTGTCGGGACACCTGGATTTAGCCCAGGCTACGGGTGCCCAGATTGTGTACGGCTCCGGTGCCAACCCGGGTTTTAAAGCTTACCTGGCCCACGACGGCGAAGAGTTTAAAGTAGGCAACATTACGATTAAAGTTTTGCATACGCCCGGCCATACCATGGAATCGGTAACGTACCTGCTGCGCGATGAACAAGGCAAAGATTACGCGCTGTTTACCGGCGATACTTTATTTATCGGGGATGTGGGCCGCCCCGATTTGGCCACCAAATCAGAACTAACGCAAGAACAGTTGGCCGGCTACCTGTACGATTCGCTGCGAACCAAAATAATGCCCCTGGCCGATGAGGTGCTGGTGTATCCGGCGCACGGCGCGGGCTCGGCTTGCGGCAAAAACATGAGCAAAGAAACCTTCGATACGCTGGGCCATCAGAAACAAACCAATTACGCCTTGCGCGCCGACCTGACCAAAGAAGCCTTTATAAAAGAAGTAACCGCCGGTTTGGCGCCGCCGCCGGGCTATTTCCCGTTAAACGTACAGCTAAACAAAGCCGGTTACGCCAGCATCGATTCGGTACTGAGCCAGGGTTTGCAAGCTTTAAGCCCCGAAGCATTTGAGGCCGCCGCCAACGAAACCGGTGCCTTAATTCTGGATACCCGCCCGGCTGCCGATTTTGCTGCCGGGTTTATTCCCAACGCCATTAATATTGGTTTAGATGGTTCTTTTGCCCCCTGGGTAGGTGCTTTAGTTCCGGATATACAACAGCCCATTTTATTCTTAGCCGATGCCGGCCGCGAAGAAGAAGTGGTTACCCGTTTGGCCCGGGTAGGGTACGACAATACTTTGGGTTATTTGGCCGGTGGTATAGCCGCCTGGAAAGCGGCCGGTAAAGAAACCGATACCATTCTATCGGTTTCGGCGGAAGCGTTTGCTGAGCGGGTAAAAGCCGGAAACCCGGTGGTAATAGACGTGCGCAAAGAAACTGAGTACCATGCCGAGCACCTGGTAGGCGCTAAAAATATTCCGCTCGATTTCTTAAACCAGCATTTAGCCGAAATTCCGAAAGACGAGGTAGTGTATGCCCATTGTGCCGGCGGCTACCGCTCCAAGATTGCGGCTTCTATTCTGAAAGCCCGTGGCTACAGAAATATTGTAGATGTAGCTGGTGGGTTTAAGGCCATTGCGGCCACCGAAGTACCCCGCACCGCCTATGTTTGTCCGTCTACTTTAAAATAAAATGTTACCAAAAACAAGCGGCTTTAACCTATCTGGTTAAAGCCGCTTTGCTTTTATATTAAGGGTAAAGCGCAATCATTTCTGTAGGTAAGGGTTGCAGGAGTAGATGCCGCGAACGTGTTGGCCTATTGCTACTGTTTTCAACCGCTGTCCGCAATAAATCATCTCCCAAAATTAATTATCTTTTACTTGCCTCATCGGCCAGCGGCCAACTGAAATGCTTACCAGCGAGACGCTGGCAAGAGCATTAGATGAAGCGCACTAGTAATTTTACTTTATTCATATTTAGTCTGGGCTGGGCGCAAAGGTTAATTATTTATGCATGGCGTGCATAATCTGTTCTTTGGCACCGGCGTTGCTTGGGCGTTTGGCTTTGGTGCTGATAAACGTACCGTCGGTATCAATTAAATAATAAGACGGCAATTCTACCACTTTGTATTCTTTTAACAAATCGGGTTGGTTACCGGCAAACAACTGTACACCATGCAGTTTACGGCGGGCCACCGATTCGCGCCAGTAGCCTTCGTTTTCGTCCATACCTACGTTTATAAATACTACGTTTTCGTTGGCTAGTTCTTTTTCTAACTCAATAGCGTAAGGCAAGTCCATTTGGCACAAACCGCATTTGCTGTTCCAAAAATTTAAGTAAACCATTTTGCCTTTAAAATCGCTTAGGGCTACTTCTTTACCCGAAATTTCTTTTAAACGGAATACGGGAGCCGGGCTACCCAGGGCAAAACCTTTGCTGGAGTTAAAAGATACCGCTAAAAATTCGTTTAAATCTTTGTTAGTGTTCAGGCTTTCAAAATCGGCAAACATGCGGCTGGTATATTGGATGTATCCTTTCCGGATAGATTCGTGCAGCACATTGGCCAGTAATAAATTGCGGGGTTCGCCGGTAAGTTTGGCTTTGGTTAAGTTGTATACGGCCTCGTAATAATCCATATCGGAAGGCCGGTGATTGGTTGCCGTTGCCTGAAACTGAATATAATTTTTTAGGAAGCCTAGGTACGCGTGGCTCCGCACACTTTCGGGTTTGTTCAGGTTTATTTTATCCAGGAAACCATAATAAGTAGGCGATAATTTAATAGGGCCGCCTTTTATTTTGGTGCGCAGTTCGTTAAAGGTAAGCCGGTCGTTGGCCCAGGTATATTCAATTTCGGCCAGCATGTAATGCCGGAACTCATCCGATACCGGGTTTTTAGCTACGTACTGCTCCAGAAAGTTAAGGGCATCGTCTTTGCGGTAATCTAAAAACTCGATAAAGCTTTTCTCGTTCAGCGAAATATTCTCAGGCAATACCTGGTATTCTTCGTTTTCGATAAACTTTTTGTTATAAGCCAGCAGGAAATTGTTTTCGTTGGCGCCTTTTCCTTTAAACTTCAGGGTTTTAAGCATGGCTCCGGGATTAAACTTAATTTCCATTTCATCGCCGGGCTGCACAAAAATACTTACCGATTCTTTGGCAAAAACCAGATCGGCGGTGGTGGCATTTTTAAGCGGAACATCTACCGAAAAAGAGCCCTGGGCATTTACCTGGCCAAAGCTTTGCGCCTCCTGGGCACTTAAAGGATTAGGATTTACCGAAACCTGGATACTATCGCTTTCAGCCCGGTTTACTTTGCCGAACAACACCGCTCTTTGTGCCCAAGAAGAACTACCCAACAACAGAAAAGAAAATAATAGTAAAAATTTTTTCATGCGCGTTAAATATAATTATCTCCATAAAGGTAAAGCAATAAATTCTAAAAACGCACCTTCTTAACTCAAAAAATATGATTTTCTTTATACGGTGCAATATTTTAAATAAAATATCAAACTAGGTTTTATCATAATATTTAAAGTTATATACTTTTATAAATATATTATTATTTAGCATTAGAGATAAACAAGCCAATACCAGTTAAAACAATAAAGCTATTCTGCCGGAACCGCCTGATTTATAACTTAAAACCAGTTAGTAACCGAAGAATAGCTTTAGAAGCTGTGTCGTATTTTTGTTTCACGAGGAACCAGGCGCCCTTGGTGGAGGGGAACACCGTAAATTATAAATATTCTGCCAGCCTACTTGGCGGTGATAATACCATAGCCGCCAGGCTAATAATATTTTATCAGATTTAGACGGATAAAATTTAAACTTCTTTTTAAGCACTCATCTCCGTCATTCCCAAAGAATTTTCTGATTAGGTAACCCAGAAGACTTTTTCAGAATGACCTGTTTTACCTCCTTGTCTTGTATATTCCCTCTTTTGAATACCTATATTTCCCTTAGCCGGACAGCTATAGTAATAACACTGCCAAGGGCAGCGGCTCCAGTAATATTATAAAGTGCTAAACAGCTTTTAAGTAATAAGATTGGATAAAAAAACAGGTGATTTCTTGCCCGGCGAAATTAGCCGAACAAACTGCTGAGTACTTCCTCGAGCTTGCTTACCGCATGAATATTTATTCTATATCGCTTGCGGTCGATGCCTTTTAAATTAAACTTAGAAATAAAAATATCGGTAAATCCCAGTTTTTCCGCTTCGCTAATGCGCTGGTCGGCGCGGTTTACGGCGCGTATTTCGCCGCTTAATCCTACTTCGGCCGCAAAACAGGTGGTATTGGGTATCGATAAATCTTCGAACGATGATAAGATAGACGCACAAACGGCCAGGTCGATAGCGGGGTCTTCTATTTTTAAGCCGCCGGCAATATTTAAAAACACATCCTGGGTGCCCAATTTAAAGCCGCCGCGTTTTTCCAGCACCGCCAGCAACATGTTCAGGCGTTTGGCATCGAAACCCGTAGATGAGCGCTGGGGCGTGCCGTACGTAGCCGGGCTCACGAGGCTTTGCACCTCAATTAACAACGGCCGGTTGCCTTCTAAAGTAGCCCCAATGGTTATGCCGCTAAAATTTTCGTCGCGCTGCGAGAGCAATATTTCGGAAGGGTTGCTTACCTGCCGCAAACCAGTGCCCTGCATTTCGTAAATCCCTAACTCGGCGGTAGAACCAAAGCGGTTTTTAGTTGTGCGCAAAATGCGGTAAGTCATGTGGCGGTCACCTTCGAACTGCAGTACGGTATCTACCATGTGCTCCAGAATTTTAGGCCCGGCCAGGTTGCCTTCTTTGGTTATATGACCAATTAAAAATACCGGGGTGCCGCTTTCTTTGGCGTACTTCAGCAACTCAGCGGTACACTCGCGCACCTGCGAAATGCTGCCCGCGCCCGACTCAATAAAAGAAGAGTGCAGCGTTTGGATGGAATCGACAATAAGAACCTGGGGTTGTAGTTGCTCTATTTGCTTAAAAATATTCTGGGTACTGGTCTCGGTCAGGATAAAGCAGTTGGGGTGTTTGGCGCCCAGGCGTTCGGCACGCATTTTTATTTGCTGGTCGCTTTCTTCGCCCGAAATATAGAGCACCCGGCTGTTTTTCAGGCTCAGGGCAATCTGCAGCATTAACGTAGATTTACCAATGCCTGGTTCGCCGCCAATGAGCACCATTGAGCCCGGCACAATGCCCCCGCCCAATACGCGGTTTAGTTCCTGGTCGGCGGTTTGCAACCGCGATTCTTCCTGGTAACTGATGTCGGCAATGGCGCGGGGTTTAGCCGCTATTTGCAGCGAACTGGAGGTTTTCCAAGTGCCCGCCGCCGACGTTTCTTCGCGCTGTAATACTTCTTCTACGTAGGTGTTCCACTCGCCGCAGGCCGGGCAGCGCCCAATCCATTTGGCCGACTGGGCCCCGCAATTCTGACAAAAATAAGAGGTTTTAATTTTAGCCATTTTATCTAAAAATCTGCCGGAGCAGACTGCATTTAAATTTTATAAACTTTACAAGATAGGGCTTTTTAGCCACTCTGGCAAAGTTTAAGTAGCCTGAGCCAGCTTGGCCAAACGTACTCTTTAAGCTAAGCGTAATTACCCGGGTTAATACCCGTGTATAAACGTTTATATGCGGGTATTAACCCAATTCATATCTCTGTTAGCTATTGCATGTAATATTTTAGCGCTGTCAGATGGGTAATTAGGAGAAATGAGCTATCTTAAAATATTATTGCTCTAATGAGAATGAATATATAATTGAGGCACCTTTAAAAGAATTGACTAAGTATAAGCGCGGCCGGCTAAACAGCTAGGAAGTGGAGAAGTGGAGAATCGAATAATTAATTGTATAACTGTATAAAAATAACTCCATCCATAGTACTGATAATCGGGACGAACTCCGTTTATCCTCTAGTTGGCCATAATTTGTAATAATAATATGATAAGAAAGCTCTCCCTTTTTATAATCGTTGGACTAATTTCATCTTGCAGCGAACAGAAAGAGAAGTATGAGTACTACAGATTCGGGAAACAGATTACACCAAGTGGTAAATTTATCATATACGATTATGCCAGGTATGGTCCAATGGCATTTAGTTCCGACAATATAGGATTTGAAGTCTTTAAAGTGGACGAAAAATTTGAAGAAGGACAAGGAGTACCTATTGATGGTTCAATCAGTGAATGGATTTCAAATGACACATTATTAGTCTTTAATTTTAAATCAGATTTAGAACAACCTAAGGACACTCTCCCAATAAAAACTGAATTTAATAAAGTAGGTGATTTTGTAGTAAAAACAGTCTATTACAAATCAAATTCAGGTGGAAGAGCAATTTATGACTTCGATTCTGTTGCAACCACAAATGATTCAATTTATATTAGAACTGTCTCTGATAATGGAAACCAAGAGCTTCTAAGGTTTCCACTTGGTGCAACTTCAATTAAGACACAATTTGATTCAATTACGCATATTGAAATATCGACACGCCTAACAAAGAGTATGAACTTTGTCTTCAAAAACCCAGACGGAACTTTCACAGGCAACCTTCCAGAAGTAGGTACAACTTGGTATGACCTTACTCCAATAAAAAAAAAATCACCTAAAGGACTAAATACGAGAAGAATCTTTTGGGAAGAATAAAAAAACTTTGGCCAACAAGGCATAAAAGCCATACTTCGGCTACGCCTCATCCGTCTTTTATACTAACCGTTAGGCAACATTAGAATTAATGAAAATCTTTATAACAGTCTTTCTACTCACGATAACTCTACAAGTAACCGCACAAAATTCGGTTGACTCAGATTCCATAGAAGTAAGAGTGCAAAATAAAGGCAAGCACTATCTGAAAAAATTTATTGTGACAGTTGACGGACATGATTATAAATTCGGAGATGTATGGAAAAATAAATATTCGGAATATAAAAAGATTCCTTACATATGGACTAATAATAAATCTGAAACGACTGTAATTATAAAAAGAATAATAAAATATGATGAATGGTTAACTACACTTTCATGGCCTTTTGACCATATTGGTGAAGAAAAACTAACAAGAGGAAAGTTTACGGTAGAGGTTTCCACAAAAATGAAAAACGGCCAACTAGAAGTATCTAAAAGCATAAAAAAAGAAAAATAAGGCTGCCCAACATTGTATAAACATCAGGCTTCGGCCGACTGCCTCGCCCGTTGTTTATACTAACCGTTGGCGGTCATTAATAAAAATTGAATGAAAGAATCAGTAAAGTTGTACCTGGTATTCGTCTTTCTATTTTGCTTTGGTCAAGTATCCGGGACAGGAACTAATGAGCAAAAGTTAGAAGAAAAGATTCTGCTTTCTAACTCACAAAAGTTACCTTTTTCCAGCAGACAAAGCCGCGACACGTTTACAATTTCAATAAAAGGGAAAGAACTTCTAGATGGGAAAGTTACCTTCTCAATTAAAACGTCAAGTGGAAAGATAATTTTTAGGGAAAGCTTTCCTGCGCGCAAACTGATTGGATATGAATTAATTGAGGAGAATCCGACGAAGGAACAGGAAGAGGAAGTAATCAAGAATAGAATACAGAAATTTTTCAATAAAGAGAACTTCAGCTCTCCTGCCATAGCGGCTGATGAGCAATACGAAGAGGACTATGCTGAAAATAATATTTGGAAAGATATAAAAGCAGACAGGACTGCTGTAGGATTCTTTTATAAAATTGGTGAGGAAGACATGCGTTGGATTGCTTTCTCAAAAAAGACAAACAAAGTAGTCTCATATCGTAACTGCTGTTAAAAAATAACGTCCGCCAACGGTCTCGTGTAAACACCATGCGTCGGCCGACGGCCTCGCACGTCTCATGCACGAAGCCGTTAGGGTGCATAAAAAGTATGAAGTCAATCTTCTCAAATCTATTCAAAGGACCACGGACATCTTTACCTAAACGTTGGCTTGGCTATTGGATTGATGAGAACGGAAAAACCCTAGAAATTAAAGAAGGAAAGTATAATACATACTTAGTTTCTGTTAAAGACAAAGTAGGTGATTATTATTCAATAAGACTCTTAGAAGAAAAGAGCAGGGATACCGCTGGTTTAGTAGGAAAATTTAACTTAGATAATAATCAAAATCCATTCCTCAAGATTGAAGCAGGAGTAGATGGACTTGGACCGACATTTAATTTATATTTCCTAACAATTAAAGAAAATGGAGAATATAGATTAGCTCGTGATACTGATAAACTTGAGAAGTTAAGAATAAGATCAAGTGTTGGTTTAGGGCTTTATGACGATTGGAAGATGATTTAGGTGTTCCTTGGGCTTATCCTTTAGAAGAATTTAAGAAAAATTAAGTACCCTAACCACACCTTTACGGTAGCTACGCCACCGCAAACCTAAATCCGTTAGTGGCAATTTTAGTGATACCCGTAGCAACATATAGATATAAAATAAATGGCAAATAAAACTTCGCAACATATATTAGGAACATCTGCAAATTTATTGGGATTTTGCCTCTTTGTAATTACATCGCTTCATTTAACAAACAAAACAGAAAACTCTTTAATAGACGAACTTACATCAATCGTTGCTTTATTTTTGACAGTTTCTTCTGTATCTTCTTTTGTATCAATAAAAACAGAAAATAAAAATCGAGAATACAAACTTGAACAAATAGCAGATTATTTATTTATCATTTCTCTAATCGGAATATTTGGAATAATTGCTGTTATCATCATAAATTTTTGGAATAAGTAATATGGACAAAGACATCAATAATTTATTAGAATCTGAAACAGCTCAAATACAAAAACTACAAGAGATTGTCAGGAAAACCCTTGAAGATGAAAACTTAATTAGCGAGAATCTTTTACATCCACCAAAAGAAATTCTTACAAGAGGGCAAAAAGTTTCTGACAAAGTTGCCAGGTTTGGCGGTAGTTGGTTATTTATTATTTCTTTTTTTATCATTCTCATATTTTGGGTTTTATTCAACACATTTGCCCCACAGAAAGAGCACTTTGACCCATATCCATTTATATTAATGAATTTAGTTTTGTCTTGCATAGCAGCATTACAAGCACCTATTATAATGATGAGCCAAAACAGACAAGAAGAAAAAGATAGAAAGCGAAGTGAAAATGATTATTTAATAAACTTAAAAGCAGAATTAGAAATAAGGGCCTTGCACCAAAAAATAGATTTGCTTTTGGAAGAGCAAATAAAAATACTGTTTGAAAGTCAAGCTAAACAATTAGAAATTTTAAAGCGAATTGAAGGAAGATTAAAATAAAAACTGCCACTAACACTGTATTGGCATAGTGGGAGCTGGCAGTTATAAATTCAACATTTGTAATTTTATTGGGCATTTGTGTAAATGTTGGGCTGATGTTTTTCAAATTTCCCACCATCGCCAATACTTAAACCGTTAAGCTAAATTAATAAGATGAAGTTTTCAGATTCAGTCAAAGGCTTAATCGCTGAAACAAGAAAGATTGCAGAGAAACTGGACAATGATTTTGTCGGACTTCAGCATTTCCTCCTGGCATACAATAAATTCGATGATTCAGCCTTTACTGAACTTAAAGTGCCATTATCCGACAAGAAGGACTTGATTAATGATGTTAGAGGCCTAAAATTAGCTAAAACCAAGAGCAGCGATTTCCCATTGACCAAAGACTTTGAATTTGTTTTAAAAAGCAGTTCTTTCCAACGTTGGGTATTACGCGACAAAGAAATAGAGCCTAAGCATCTATATCTCTCGATTCTTTTGATTGAGACTAAAAATAAGTCTGAATATTTACGGATTCTTGAGAGTAACCGCGTCAAAATGGACACATTCAGGAGGGTAATGATAAGCATTCAGTATAATCCTATTTTGAGGGCAATTGGTCTAGCAAAACAATTCAGAAAAATAACTTAGCCCAACAATGATAGCTGCTGCACAATTCAAGATGATTAACCTAGTATTGTTGCATATTTGGAATTGTTAGCAAGCTATATCTGCTACTGATGGGTAAAAAAGCTTAAAAAGTTGAGCTGGTGCAGGTTTAAACAGGGCCATTACGGCGGTTTGGCTCTTTTGGGGTTTAAAGTGTAGCAGTTCTTTAAGGTTATATGCCTTAGCCGCCAATAGCATTCCTTTTTGAGCTTACTCCATGCCCCGGGTGTTAATCTTTCTCAGGCCTAAAAAGTTAATGAGCGTAACCAGCACCGGCTCCACGGTTGCCTGCCGCAAACCTTTCATCTTTCGGCCATAGCGGCTATTGATTTGTTTGATGCCCCGCTCGTACTCCTGCAGGTGGTAGATAATCTCCACCTTTTTTTCCTGGCTCTTGCCGATACAGCTTTCTATGTATGGACAAGCCTTGCCGTCTTTGCGCATAGTAATGTAACGCTTTTTAAAGCAAATCCAATCTAAGGCTGCAGTGCTGGATGAGTTTTCTGTCTGAGATAATGTTCTCCAGGTAGCCCACCAGGCAAAACTTAAAGAACACCACCGGGTCTATGGATTGCTAGCCGCAATGCTCATAATAAGAGGCTGTCAGTTGATAAAGGAATTCCAGGTCTGGTTGCTGCTTCAACCGGCAGTAAAAGTTGTGGGCCGGTACATGCGCCGATAGAGAGAAACACAGCTCCTTTTCATCGCTAAAGTGCTTTCCGCCTTGCATCTTACTAAAGATTTGCTTCTATCTACTTTTACGCATGTCTTCATCCAGTTGTGCAACAAGCACCTTGGATTCGTTATTTTCTGGCCTATAATCCTTTTTCAGACCTACAGAAAATGAAAATGCCGGTACTAGCTGTTACCGGCAGTAAAGACTTGCAGGCCCCTGCAAAGCAAAACCTAGTAGCTATAGAAAAGGCATTAAAAGCAGGAGGGAACAAGAATTATATTATTAAAGAATTGCCAAAGTTTAATCACCTATTCCAGACAGCTACTACTGGGTTGCCAACAGAATATGGACAGATAAAAGAAGCGCTATCGCCTGCGGCAATTAAAGTTATAGGAGACTGGATGAAGGGAGTAATAAAGCTTTAGGTATTAATAAAATTACAATTGTAAAAAGTTTATAAGAACAATCTACAGCTTAAGGGCTTGCCGCAGTTCAGATCTAATAGCGTTTTCTCCTGCATAGAGGCAATTAATTACACAATAGAACAGGCAGTAAATAGCTTTTTAAAATCAATTCTAGCACTGCTTGCGGTAATCATGCGCTGGCGGCTAAAACGCGTTGCGGTTATAAAGGCTACTTCGTCCATTAGCTGCATGGCTGTTCCCCCAAATAAGGTATCATGGTAATTGGTAGCATTTGGAAAAACGGCCTTAAAAATGTGAGTTTCTGAATGGTGGATTATTTCTTCTACTGTCTTTTTGTTTCGCTTTCCAGAGCTAAAAAATGTATTAGATGATTTTGCCTGTTTTTAATAGGATATATCTGTACCTCACACAGGTATTCCTCGTTATTTTTCTTGTAATTAATAATTTTTCCGGAAAACACATCCCCGGTTTTTAAACATGCTTTTATTTTTTCTTTTACTTCAGTTGAGGTGTTTTTACCCTGTAAAAAGTGCGGTGTTTTATGAATAGCGTATTTTGCTGAATAGCCCGTCATGGTAGTGAATCCTGGGTTTACCCACTGAATGATTTGGTCTGGACTGGTGAGAACAAGGGCTTGATAGGATTGGGTTAGGAGTTTTTCAAGATTAATATTCCAGTCGTTTTTTTTTGAAAATTGCATAAGAATTTCCAAATCTTTAATTTTCTTACCTTTCGCAATGGTGTCCCAATAGCATTTACCCGAAATATCCCAACTAATCAATGGATGTAGCTTATGGGTCAGAGGATTAATTTTGGGTTTTATTTCCTCATATTCTCTATTGTCCAAAGACATTAGAAAAATATCCAGGCACATTATATTGGTTAAATTATCATCATATTTACCCATTCTTTTTATTTTCTAATACACTAAAATATTATTTATTTTTCTGATTAACTCGTTAATCAAAAGGTGCCAATTCAATTATCTGGATAATTAAACCCGGTAGGTTTTTAAACCTACCGGGCTTTCACACACCATTTGTGTTTTTAATAAATCAGGAAACTGCCAGTTCATTCACGGATTCTCTTAACACTTTTGCAGCTGCTACCATCTCTACCAACGCTTTTCGAGTTTCTGGCCATTGGCGGGTTTTTAAACCACAATCGGGGTTTACCCAAAGTTGATGAGCTGGAATAACCATTTTTGCTTTCGCTAAAAGTTTTACCATCTCGGCTTTTGCAGGCACTCTGGGGGAATGAATATCATACACGCCAGGTCCTATTTCGTTGGGATATTTAAAATCGGCAAAAGCATCCAGCAATTCCATTTGCGAACGCGAGCATTCAATTGTAATGACATCAGCGTCCATATCGGCAATATTTTGAATAATATCATTAAATTCTGAATAGCACATGTGGGTATGAATCTGGGTGTCGTCCCTTACTCCACTTGCCGAAATCCGAAAAGCCCGGACGGCCCATTGCAAATAGTTTTGCCAGTCTGCTTTGCGCAAAGGCAAGCCTTCCCGAATGGCGGGCTCATCTATTTGAATAATCTTTATCCCGGCTTTTTCTAAATCAAGCACCTCATCCTGAATGGCTAAGGCAATTTGGGTGCAGGTTTGAGAACGGGGTTGATCATTCCGAACAAATGACCATTGCAAAATGGTAACCGGACCAGTTAACATGCCTTTTACCCATTTTTTAGTAAGCGAC
Source organism: Adhaeribacter sp. (assembly GCF_057359045.1). Lineage (NCBI taxonomy): Bacteria > Pseudomonadati > Bacteroidota > Cytophagia > Cytophagales > Hymenobacteraceae > Adhaeribacter > Adhaeribacter sp. The sequence goes on along the minus strand of NZ_JBMQUD010000094.1, from coordinate 3,842 downwards.
TGGGCATAAGCCGACCATTTTACGGTCATCGGTGCCAATCGGTAAACATCTCCGTAAATAATAGGTGGTTTTACGCAACGGCTGCCGTAGCTTTGTACCCACCCATTTCTTGTAAACACAAACCCTTCCAGTTGTTCGCCAAAATACTCCACCATATCATTCCGTTCAAATTCACCGTGCACCAATACATCCAGATCTATTTCTTCCTGAAACCGGATGGTGGCTTCCGTTTCTTTTCTGATTAGTTCATCATATTCCTGCTGGGTCAATTCTCCTTTTCTAAACTTGGCCCGCCAACTTCTTACTTCCGTTGTTTGTGGAAACGAACCGATGGTGGTAGTAGGAAATATGGGTAGGTTTAAAGATTTTACCTGGGAATGGCGGCGAACGGCAAAGTTATTTTTCCGGGCGGAATCCTGCTCGGTAATAGCGTTTACCCGTTGTTTTACTCCCGGGTTATGGATGCGTTCAGAGGTCTGCCGGCGCTGGTTAGCTTCTATATTTTCCTGTAGTCTTTCGGCCGTTATAGTCGAAGTTTTGCCGCTGGCTATTTGCTGCAAAGTTACTATTTCTTCCAGCTTTTGTTTGGCAAAAGCCAGCCACTGTTTGATAGTAGGCGTTAAGGAGGCTTCGTCGGTTTCCAGATCCAAATCACAGGGTACATGTAACAAAGAACAAGATGAAGCAATCATCAGGTTGGCCGATCCAATTTTAGCCGCCGCTTTTTTAATGAGAGACAACGAATATTGGAAATCGTTTTTCCAAACATTGCGTCCATCTACTACGCCCAAGGATAACTGTAAATGCTGTTTTAAAAGTTTATTTTCTAAAATATCATCTAACTGCGACGGACATCTTACCAAATCCAAATGCAGGGCATGTACGGGCAGCGAAAGTACTGTGTTCAGGTTATCACCGTAACAATCAAAATAATTGGCAAGAATGGTTTTCAGATAGGGAAACCGCTTTTTAATTTCGGTATAGGCAAACACGAAAGCACTTTGTTCGTCCGGGGTTAAATCCATCGCTAAGTAAGGCTCGTCAAATTGTACCCAATCTGCCTGATAGGCTTTTAACTTTTCGAGGATGTCCAAATAAACAGGCAACAGGTTTGGAAGCAGGTCCAGCCGGTGAAATCCTTCTTCTTTCTCTTTTCCCAAAAGTAAATAAGATACCGGTCCTAGTATTACCGGCTTAGTGACAATACCTAACTGTTTGGCTTCGGAAAATTCATCAACAACTTTATTGGAGAAAAGTTTAAACTGTTGATTTTTATAAAACTCAGGAACGATGTAGTGATAATTGGTATCGAACCATTTGGTCATCTCCATGGCAGTAATATCTAATCCGTTTTTCTGATAACCACGGGCCATGGCAAAATAAAGGTCCAGTTCAGTGTTATCTTTTTGGCGAATTATTTCGTGATAACGTTGCGGGATAGCGCCCACCGTAAGTGACATATCCAGTACTTGATCGTAGAAAGAAAAATCATTGGAAGGAATTAAGTCGATACCGGCATTTTTTTGTAAAATCCAGTTTTCTTGTCGGATTCCTTTTCCGGTTTTTACCAATTCTAGAAGGGAAGATTTACCTGACCAGTATTGTTCGCAGGCTTTTTTGAGTTCGCGTTGGCTACCAATGCGCGGATAGCCTAAAACATTTGTTTTCATTCGCTTTGTGTTAGTTAACAATAATTAAATTATTGTTCATCGAACTTTTGCTTAAAAGTTCTCGCGACCGGAAACTACACAAATGGACATAGTACTACTATACCATTTTCTATAAAGAGTAAAGGGTAAGTAGAATAAAATCCACGGTTTAGCTTCATAATCGCGAAAGCTTTCACCATCTGGCAAACTCGGCAAGTCTCCTGGCTTGAGGCATTTTATTCAACCTTCCCATGTGGCCATTAGCGACACAGTGGTTTTGCAATATGCCCGGGGCATATTTGAATAAAACTTGGTTACCTCTTACAGTTGCGCGTCAGCCCGTGATTTTCACACGGTTCCTTTTTAATTGCCCTTTCAGGCAAACCTATAAGTTTGGGATGAAACAAAAATATCAAAGAACAGAAGTCAAATGTAAGGAATAAAGAGTAATCTGAAACAGAATTTAAATTAAATTTATATTTAAATATAGAACAGAAGCCTTTTTAGCGGTTAAAATAGTCATTTACATGATCGGAATATAGCTGAATAGAGGCCTATAAGTAATGCTATGTTGAACGAAAAGGAATTTTCTGACAGTTGACTTGCTTAACTTTGCAAAATCATTTTAGTGATCACAAAAAATTAGGCGCCTTCTGGGCTTTTCTAAACTTAATACAGGTGCTCCATTCATTTTACAAAATGTTTGCCATTAAAGCAGGAAGATAAAACTCGGCAAGGTTACGAATTACTTAGTACTGTTAACAGGTGCTTAAACTATATAATTGTGAATGGGGTGAAGGAAATAGCTTTGGATTTTAAGGCACTCTTAGGAAAGACAGTCCTCCTTATTCAAAGTTCTACTTGTGAAGTACATTCTTATAAGTTCATTTTGTAAAAGCACTTAATCCTCTTCTAAGCAACGTTTCTGTTTTAAAACCGTCTTACTTTAAGAGATTTCTTAGGTACTTTAAGGATTTTCTATGATGCTAAGACTACTCTTGCTATTAATTTCCTGCTGCCTTTGCACCATAAGCCATGCCCAATTTCCAGAAGAGAAACCTGAGGAAAAACCATACCTGAAATTGGGTGGCGCTTTGCGCTTCAACTATAACCTTTCTACCTGGAAGAAGGACCAACTGGAGCGGGGAGGTGATTTTGGTTTTGATATGTTTCGAATAAATGCCGAAGCAGCGTTCAGGGGCCTCAAGCTAAATGCCGAATTTCGACACTATTCACAAGCCTTTGGTGGTGCTTTTCTAAAACAAGGCTGGTTCCAGTACGACTTTTCAGAGCAATCTCAATTTCAGGTTGGCTTGCAACAGGTGCCATTTGGCATTCAGCAATACAATTCTAACAACTGGTTCTTTAACATGACCTACTATGTTGGTTTTGAAGATGACCACGACATGGGAATTAAGTACATCCACAATGCTCGCCTTTGGCAATGGCAGGCCGCCTACTATAAAAGCGCAGAGGAATTTGTGTTTGGTTTGTCTGAGCCCAGCCCCAATCGCTACTCTTACGATGTAACCGGACGAAACAAGGAAAATAATCAGCTTGATTTTAAATTACTGCGCCGCCTGGGCGATAGTTTGGCCCATGAATTAGGCGTTTCTGTTCAAGGTGGGTTATTGTATAACATCGACACCGAAAAGAACGGCAATCGCTACGCCGGGGCAATACACTATGAACACAAAGCACAAAACAGCCCTTGGAACATTAAGTTGCAGGCTATGCTTTATCGTTTTAACCCGATTTATGCGCCGGGTGCTATTTCAAATTCGGTTGAAATGGGCGCCTACGGTTCTAATTATAACGTTGCCAATAAAGGAGAGATTTATACAGCTGGCTTTTCCTACCACATTCCGGTTGAAACCCGCCTGTTGCAGGCAGTTGATATTTATAACAATTACGGCTATTACAATAAGCGGGAAAATGGTTTTGAAAATGCCCACCAGAATGTGTTAGGAGCACTCTTTACCGCTGGCCCAATGTACATTTATACCGATGCGGCATTTGGTTACAACCACCCGTGGCTGGGACCGGAGTGGACGAATGCCTTTACCACAGGCACGCCCGGCCACACCAAATGGCACCTGCGCTTTAACATTAATACGGGATACTATTTCTGAGCGAATAACAACAGACTACATGAGCAAAGTAAGAAGTGATATAAAAAAATCTTTGGGGCTG
>NZ_JBMQUD010000093.1:0-45783 GCF_057359045.1 Adhaeribacter sp. | reverse complement strand
TAAGTCAATCTAACCAATAGTTCTTTCCAAGATGACAGAATAAAATGATTTTTATTAAGAAAAATAGCCTATAAATTACCAATGTCCTTAGGAGAAGGGGCCAGGGAATAAGGTGCCATTCAAGCTTTATTAGATTTCATCCGAACAACAAGATTAATTCTTCTCCAGAATCTGGAAAAGTTCGTCGAGTTTAGGCGTTAAAATAATTTCGGTGCGGCGGTTTAGTTGGCGTTGGTCGGCAGATGAATTTTGGGCGACCGGCACATATTTGGAACGACCAGACGGGGTTACCCGCTCAGGGCTAAGCCCGGACTCAGTTAGAATACGGGTTATTTCGGTGGCACGCAGCACACTCAAATCCCAGTTGTCTTTCATGCCCACTGTACCTCTGGAAATGGGCACATCGTCGGTATGGCCTTCTACCAATACGTTTACATCCTGCTGATCCCGCAAGGCCACGGCCAATTTTTGTAAAGCATCCTGCCCTTTGGGATCTACTTTGGTACTGCCCGATTTAAATAATAATTGCTCCGACAACGAGACGTAGACTTTGCCATTTTTTACATTTACCGATAAATCGCCGGCTTTAAACCCTAATAAAGCATTGGTTACTTTGGCTTTTAAGGCGTTTACAGCTTTGTCTTTTTCGGCCAGTACCCGTTCCAATTCGTTCAGGCGTTCTTCGCGTTGTTTTAAATCGGCACTAAGTTTATCTATCTGGCTTTTGCTTAGAGCCAGGTCGCCGGATAAGCGGCTCGATTCAGAAGCACTGTTGCTGAGCAGTTTTTCGTGGTTTTTAATTAATTTATCGTAGGTGTTGGTTAACTCGCGGTATAAGCCCTGGGTTTTGCGCAAGGCCCTACCGGTTTCAGTGGAGTCTTTTACTAAAGCCCGGTGGGCATCTAGTTGCTGGGCCATTTGTTCTTCTAAATTTTTCCGTTCAGTCTGTACACGGGCCATGGCTTTTTCACAAGCTGCCAGGTCTAAGTCCAGTTTAGATTTGCGGGTGGCCAGGTCGTCGTATTTTTTCTTGGCAACGCAGGAGGCCAGTAAAAAAGTAAATAGAGAAAAAAGCAGGAGTTTACGTAAAATTAGGAAAGGCATAGGTATTTTAATAATTAGGTTGCTAAGTACAAATATACTAATTGACCCGACCCGCCAAACAGAATAAAACTTTTAAATACAGGAAAAGCATGATGCGGTAAGCAAGTTATTAAATAATCTAAAATAAATATAATAAACTCAATTTACAACGAGCGTAATCTTTTGGGATGTAAGTTGCATAGTTACCGGCAACAGGTTTTTACTACTAAAATCTGTTTTTAAGTTAATTTGTTGGGCCCGGATAAGTAGCTACAATACCCATTTAAAATTAATTAGCATAAGCAGAACCAACACCAGCAGTAGCTGATGAACCGCTTGTTCCTGAAAAGACACAAAAAAATCTGGTGCTCAAATCGTTTTAAAAAGCTTAAAAGGAGTAATGCCCACAACAGCGTAGTAAAAAAGGAGTATACCCAAGCTTGCTTGTTTTTAGTTTTAAAAACTGGCGTTTGGCATATCGGAAACGGAGCCGGGGGCGTTATGTATAACAGGATAATTTATTTAGCTTTTCTATAAATATTCACCGGAATCATAAGGTGTAAATAAATTAGCTAAGCAGGTGTAGTTGGTCTCCGGAAAAACTCTGTATATTTGCGCCCTGCAAAAAGTAACCGGGTGGTTGTGCTGGAGCCTTAAATAATAGGGAAGCCCTCGGAGTAAAAAGGTTTAAATAGAAATTGCCATTTCGCTTATAAAAAATAGGTAGTATGTCTTGGTTTAGAAGAGTAGAAAAAGGTATTGTAACCCCCACTGAGCAGAAGAAGGAAACCCCCGACGGCCTGTGGTATAAGTGCCCCAACTGTAAAGCGGTTACCAATACCACGGAGCACCGTAAAAATTTATACACTTGCCCCAAATGTAACTTTCACGAACGCATTAATTCTGCCGAATATTTTGAAGTATTATTCGACGACAATAAATTCGAAGAAATTAACGCCAATCTTAGTTCAGCGGACCCGCTCAATTTTGTAGATTCTAAGCCTTATCCCAAACGGATTGTAGATACGCAAAAAAAGACTAACCTCACCGATGCTGTCCGGACAGCGCACGGGAAAATTAATGGGGCTAATCTGGTAATTGCCTGTATGGACTTTAATTTTATTGGTGGTTCTATGGGTTCTGTAGTTGGCGAAAAAATTGCCCGCGCTATTGATTTTGCCCGGCAGCACAAATATCCTTTCCTCATGATTTCCAAATCAGGCGGTGCCCGTATGATGGAGGCCGGATATTCTTTAATGCAAATGGCCAAAACCTCGGCTAAACTGGCTTTACTCGCCGAAGAAGGCATTCCTTACATTTCGTTATTAACCGACCCCACTACCGGCGGTGTTACGGCATCGTTTGCCATGTTAGGCGATTTTAATATTGCTGAACCGGGTGCCCTCATTGGTTTTGCCGGTCCGCGGGTTATTAAAGAAACCATTGGCAAGGAATTACCCAAAGGCTTCCAGAGTTCAGAATTTGTTCTGGAGCACGGATTCCTGGATTTTATTGTGGAGCGCAAAGAGCTAAAACAAAAATTATCAGATCTGATAACCATGCTTCGCCCAACCGAAGAATCGCCGGCGGAAATTACCGAAACTACCCGCAAAAAAACGGTAAAAGCTTAAAATATAATTGTTTAGCCGATTGATGATAGGCCGCTATTGCGTAGCAGCCCAGGATTATTATACCTTTTTTATTCAGTTACCCAGATAACTAAATTAAAAATATAGAATCTGGCCCGGATTTTGAAAAGGGACTTTAACCGTTAACTAATTAGTATTAAAAAACATTTTTACCCGTATAAAGTATTATTGTTCGGAATCTTAATTCTAAAATTTAAACACTAAATTAATTTACTATGAAAATCTCGAAATTATTTTTTTCCTTTTTCTTCTCTTTACTAATCGTATTTTCGGGTTGTAAGTCTACTAATCAGTATAGCACCTCTAACGACTCAACCCGCAAAAAACAGGAAGAGGAAAAGTATAAAAACCGTACCCGTACCGGTGGTTTAATAGGTGCAGGCGCTGGTGCTGTTGTAGGTGGTGTGGTAGGTAGAATTACCGGTAACACGGCGGCGGGTGCCCTTATTGGTGCAGCTGTAGGTGGTACTACTGGTGCGGTTATTGGTCGACGGATGGATAAGCAAGCCGAAGAGTTGCGAGCAGATATGAAAAATGCTAAGATTGAGCGGGTTGGCGAAGGTATTAAAATTACTTTTGCTTCTGGTATTTTGTTTAATACCAACTCGGCTGATTTACAGCCCACCTCTATAACCGATATTAATACCCTGGCTGCTACCCTGAAAAAATACGGCGATACCAACGTAATTGTAGAAGGACACACCGATAACACCGGTACGGATGCCATTAACCAACCGCTTTCTGAAAACCGGGCTCGTTCTGTAGCCAGTCAGTTATTAGCGCAAGGCGTGGAGTCTAACAGAATTACAACCCAAGGCTTTGGTTCTTCTGTGCCGGTAGCCGATAACAATACTACCGCCGGTAAACAAGCCAACCGCCGGGTAGAAATTGCAATTTTTGCGAACGAAAAATTGAAAAAAGCTGCTGAGCGTGGCGATATCCGCTAAGCATAATATTATTTATAAAATACAAAACCGGGCCATTTGGCCCGGTTTTTTTATGTCCGGCAGATTGGTTTGGTTTACTAATATAGCTATAACTGCACTTTTTGTTTTTTATTGGATACTCTTTGCCGGACCAGGTACACTTGCAGCAGAATAATACTGGTACCCAATACTGCCAGGGCAATATCCTTCTGGGCATCCCACATATCGCCCTGCATACCCAAAAAATCATCGCCCTGGTTTTTAAAGAAAATATCGGCCACAAGCCACTCTACCACTTCGTATAAAGCCGCTAAAGAAAATGTTAGATCAAAAGGTAATAAATAGGTAAGCCAATTGCGCAGTTTAAGTTTAAACCGGAATATTTCGTGCATGGGGTAAGCCAGTAAAAAGCCAAAACCAAAGTGCACAATCCGGTCGAAGTGGTTACGTTCCAGGTTTAACTTTACCTGCAGCCACTCGCCAAAAGGGTTTTCGGCGTAAGTATATTGGCTGCCGTATACGTGAAGCATCAAAAAAATAAATATAAAACTTACCGCCAACGTCGAAAATTTATGCCAGCGGTTCAGGTAATACAGCAAAATTAAAAAGGGTATGGTTAAGGTATTTTCGAGGAGCCAGTTGGTAAAGTTAGTGGTGGTAAAACCCGTATAAACCCAAAAAGCCGTAAAAATTACCCCGTACCCGCCAATAATGCTAAGAGGGGCTATATAGGTGTTGCCGGTACGGGTTTCTGCTTTAATCGCCATGCTGCTGCGGGTATAATTAAGTACCTTTAGAGTTTTTACTTTTTATTAAATATTAGGTTTGAAATTCTAAAGATCTTCCAGAAATTTTTAAAGTGTTTTATTCTGACTAAAACCAGTTAAGGCCAGTTAGAACCTAATATTGTCCAGAAAGAACCTGTAAATCCGCAAAATGTTTTATGCCGCGGGACTAAACGCATCTTTTTAAATTCTTGCGATAAGTATTTGCATTTATTTAATTAAGTTGCCGCTTAAGCCTTAAACAGCTAGCACGTTTATGTTTCTTAAGAAAATTATTACTGGTTTATTTATCTGCCTGGGGCTAATCGGCTCGGGTAAAAAAGCAGAAGCGCAAACACCCATCACGCCACCACCCGCCGATTTAAAGATTTGGTTTACCCACCCGGCATTAAGCTGGAACGAAGCTTTACCGGTAGGAAACGGCCGGTTGGGCGCAATGATTTTTGGCGGCATTCAATCCGAAAGAATTCAGTTAAACGAGGAAACGGTTTGGAGTGGGGCACCCGCCGATTTTGTAAACCCGGCGGCCAAAGCTGCTTTGCCCCAGGTAAGGCAATTACTATTTGCGGGTAAGTACGCCGAAGCCCAAAAACTAGCCCAGGAGACCATGATGGGAAATAAAACGGTAGGTAGTAATTACCAGACCCTCGGCGATTTAGAATTGGATTTTGGAAGAGTTGATAATATTAGCGATTACCGCCGCGAACTGGATTTGGAAAACGCGCTAGCCACCGTCACCTATAAAGCCGGGCCAATTACTTTTACCCGCGAAATATTCTCGAGTGCGCCCAACCAGGTACTGGTGCTGCGGCTTACCGCCAGTAAAGCCGCCGCCTTAAACTTTAATTTAAAAATGAGCCGCCCCGGCGATAAAGCCCAGATTATTGCCAGCGAAAATGGTTTAACTTTAAGCGAACATGTAAACAATGGCGTCGGTGTAAAAATAAGTACGCGGGTAAAAGTTTTGACCGATGGCGGTCAGGTAACTGCAGCTGGTAACGCTCTGCAAATTAAGGAAGCCAACAGCGTAACCATATTATTAAGTGCCGCAACAGATTATTGGGGCGATGTGCCCTTAATTAAAGCAAATAAGCACCTAAGTGCCGCCGAAACACAACCTTACGCTAAACTAAAAACGGCCCATATCCAGGATTACCAAAGTTATTTTAAGCGGGTAGATTTTAATGTTGGAGTAACTGAAGCGGCCTATTACCCTACTGATGCCCGTTTGTTGGCGTTGCAAGCCGGCAACCCGGACCCGCATTTACTTCAATTATATTACCAGTTTGGCCGGTATTTATTAATCAGCAGTTCGCGGCCGGGTGGCTTGCCGGCTAATTTACAAGGCATTTGGGCCGATGGCTTGTACCCACCCTGGAGTGCCGATTATCATATCAACATCAATATTCAGATGAATTATTGGTTAGCCGAGGTAACGAATTTATCGGAACTGCACCAGCCGTTTTTAACTTTTCTGAACAAATTAAGCGTTGATGGCCGCAAAACCGCGCGCGACATGTATGGCCTGACGGGCGCGGTAGCGCACTTTACCACCGACGCCTGGCATTTTACCGAGCCTTACGGCCAAACGCAATGGGCCATGTGGCCAATGGGCTTGGCCTGGAGTGCCCAACATTTGTGGGAGCATTATTTATTTACCGAAGATAAAAAATACCTGCAGCAACTAGCATACCCGGTACTAAAAGAAACCGCCGAATTTTGCGCCAATTGGTTAGTCGAAAATCCGCAGACCAAACAGTTGGTATCGGGGCCTTCTATATCGCCGGAAAATACTTTTAAAACAACGGGTGGGGCAGTAGCTACCGTGGTTATGGGGCCTACCATGGACCACATGATTATCCGGGACTTATTTACCAATACCATTGCTGCCGCCCAGGTACTAAAAAAAGATGCGGCTTTCCGGCGGCACTTGCAAAATTTACTAAACCGTTTAAGTCCTACTAAAATTGCGAGCGATGGCCGCATAATGGAATGGACCGAAGAATTTGCCGAACCAGAACCGGGGCACCGGCATATTTCGCATTTGTACGGCTTGCATCCGGGCCGGCAAATTACAAAACAGCAAAATCCGGAACTAATGGCCGCAGCCCGTAAAACCATCGACTACCGTTTGAGCCACGGCGGCGGCCACACGGGTTGGAGCCGCGCCTGGATTATTAACTTTTTTGCCCGGTTGCAGGATGGCGGCGCCGCTTACGAAAATTTACTGGCCTTGCTCCGGAAATCTACTTTACCTAATTTATTTGATAATCATCCGCCTTTTCAGATTGATGGCAATTTTGGGGCTACGGCAGGTATAACCGAAATGTTGCTGCAAAGCCACGCCGGCGAAATAGAATTATTGCCAGCCTTGCCAACTGCCTGGCCCCAGGGCTACATTCACGGTATTTGTGCCCGCGGGGGCTTTGAACTGAATATAGATTGGGAAAAAGGCCAGCTTAAAAAAGTAACGGTGCTTTCTAAATTGGGCAATCTTTGCCAAATTCGTTACGGAGATAAAGTAGTTACTTTAAAAACCCAAATTGGTAAAGCTTATACATTAGATAGTAACTTGCAAGTATTATAAATAATAAATCCGGGTGTGTTAGGCACCCGGATTTATTATTAATTAAGAACTACATGAAAGCATAGAACAACCTGCTTTCTGGCTGGCCCAAGCGGGCCTTTTTACTAAAAAATGGTCAAATTTATTACTGTAAGGCTCTTTTAGGGCGGCTTGCAGTTGCGTAAATAAAGTGTTTTCGCCGCGTTCTAACTCTTCAATGGCCTGGTGCAATAAATAATTCCGGAGAATAAACCGCGGGTTACTTTGGCGCATGCGCTGTTCTGCTTCGGCCGGTGATATTTTGTTTTGCTGCCGGCGGGCAGCGTAGGCCAGGAGCCACTGGTTTAATTTTTCTGTTTGGCCGGTGTTAGGTGCCTGGTAAAAACTAGCTTCAAAATGATCAACTTTTAATTTGGCTGAATCATGGGTGGCAGCAAAACTGGGCAACAACTGGTAAAAAATGGTCATATCGGGCTTAATAGCCGTAAGAACTTCTTCTAAATTGGCCAACAACTTTAAATCTTCGGCGTTTACTATGTCCAGGCCTAATTTATTTCCCATCATTTGGTAATAATTCTGATAAAAATAGCCTTCAAAAGCTTCCAGTTCGGCTACCAGCTTTTCGGTTCCGGTAAGTAAAGGCGCTATCGCGCTAGCTAAACAGCCCAGGTTCCAATAAGCAATGGAGGCTTGCTGACCAAAAGCGTACCGGCGGCCCGGTAAATCGGTAGTATTGGGGGTAAAATTAGGGTCGTAATCGTCGAGGAAAGAAAAAGGGCCGTAATCAATGGTTAATCCCAGAATCGACATGTTGTCGGTATTCATTACTCCGTGCACAAAGCCTACCCGGAGCCATTCTACTATTAAGCGGGCTGTCCGTTCTACTACTTCTTTAAACCAGGCCAATATTTTTTCTTCGCCGTCGCCAGCAATACCAGGAAAATACCGGCTAATGGTCCAGTTGGTTAAATTTTTTAAGTTATCTAATTCTTTCCGGGCGGCAGGCATTTCAAAATTCCCGAAACGCAAAAAAGTAGGGGCTACGCGCATTACAATGGCCCCCGGTTCAAAGGCGGGGTTGCCGTTGTAAAACATGTCTCGCATTACCTGGTCGCCGGTAGAAGCCAAACTCAAGGCCCGGGTAGTTGGTACGCCCAGGTAATGCATGGCCTCGCTCATTAAATATTCCCGCACCGATGAGCGTAACACTGCGCGGCCATCGGCCCTGCGCGAATACGGGGTTCGTCCGGCGCCTTTTAGTTGTAATTCCCAGGTACGGCCGTCAGGTGCGGGCCACTCGCCCAAAGTTATGGCCCGGCCGTCGCCTAGTTGGCCGGCCCAATTGCCAAACTGGTGACCAGCGTAACAGGCCGCATACGGTACCATGGTAGGCGCGAGGTGGTTACCACCCAATAGATCAATATCGGTTTGAGTGGGTTTTTCAATGCCTAAATCTTTCGCTAAATCATCGGACCAGGCTAGTAATTGGGGTTTAGCTACCGGCGTGGGCATGGCTTTGCTGTACAACATCCCGGGGGTTTGGCGCGGACGCAGATCGCCGGAATCATCGCCCGGAAAATTATTTACAAATTCATTTTTATATTCTTGGGCACTCAGGCTGGGCATATATCAGTTTTATTAATTTAATGGTATAAAGAATTAACCAAATACAATATTGGTCTGGTAAGCATTAACAAAAGTTTTACCGGAAAAATTACCGGCTACTTACATAATTAAAGTAAAGTTTATAGCTGATTTTAATAATTATTATTTAGAGTATGTTTACATTTAGTAGAAACAGTCGAAATCCATCCTTTAGAAAGAATCTTCTGCTTAGGTAACCCCTACGAGTCTTTGGGAATGACGGAGATTACTGGGAGAAAGAGGCAATTTTCTTCCGCTTTTTTTAATTGTTTAATAAAATTTAAACATACTCTTACTTGATTTTAAAAGCGGTAAGTAGTGAATTTTTTCCGAGAAAACGATTACTCCGTATAAACAATAAAGCAGCAACTACGCCAACCGGTAGCTGCTGCTCTGCAGAAGTGGTATAAATTCTTTTATAATATTTCGAAAATATTTAAATCCTGATACGGCGTGCCGCTATTTTTAGATGAATATCTACCTCTGGATAAATATGGCGGTTTTTTAAAGCGGGATCGGCCGCGTAAGTCATGCCCCATTGGGTACGATCTAACTTAAAAGTAGCTTCTACCGCCAACGAATCTTCCTGTAAATCTATCCGGGCCGGAAAAGTAATGGCGTGCGTTTGGCCCAGCATAGTAAAGTTGCCGGTAACCTGCGCGTTGTTTGCGGTATTTGCCTCTGCAGCACTAGTGGGTAGAGGCATTACCTGGCTGAGCGTAAAACTGGCTTCGGGGTAAACGGCCAGGTTAAAAAAATCTTTGCTCTTCAGGTGTTTCAGCAGAACCGGTTTAACTGTTTTGGGCAAATCAAAATTTTTAATCGACGCAATGGGAATAACAAAGGTGCCGCTTTTAATCTGGCCATTTTCTACTAGCAGGCCGGCGCACGTTACGGCAAATGAACCCTGGTGCGTAGTATTGGGGCTGGCGCCCGACCATTTGATTAGCGATTTTTCCTCGTTTAGGGTGTAATTAAATTTATCGGTCTCGGAAATAAATAAAGAAGATAATAAGCTAAGTACACTTAGAAAGAATAATAAAAGGGGTTTCATGTAACTGTGTTTATGGAGGTTTACCTGTGGGTAAATAGTTAACTTTTACTAAGACTTTGCGGCCTAAAAATGCAACCGGAAGCAGTACCCCTAAAATTTATCTTTGTTAAAGCCAGAAATGATACCCTGAATGGGCAAAACCGGCTCCTGAATAGTATTATCAATATTTGTATTGATGTGCAGAGAACCTCTTTATTTTAAGAGCGATCTGCTGTACACGCGTATGCCAAACAGATAAATTTTTAAATAAACGGCTTTAAATCGTTTAAACTAAATAATTTTATTACCTTCGTTCTAATTACATGGGGTGCTTAATAAAGAATTAGGCTGAGATTATACCCATATACCTGATCTGGATAATGCCAGCGTAGGAAATGTAAACCTTCTTAAAAACACGCGTTCGCGTTTTTTAACATTTTCTATCTGCTTTAAAGCCAGGCATTTTTAAACTATTTAAAATACCGGTGATGAGCAATTTAACAAAACAAAAGTTTGACCTGGCAACCCAGGATTTAAGAAAATGGCAGGGCCGGCCGGAGTGGTTTTTTAACCGCGACCATACCGATACCTACGAAATGTGGTACGAAGGCCGCTACAAACGCGCCGAAATCTGGCAGAAAAAAATAATAGGCGACTTAATTAAGCAAGACCAACGGGTAAAAACCCTATTGGAGTTTGGTTGCGGCACTACCCGTTTTACCCGCTGGTGGCACGAAATAGGCATTGAAGCCAGCGGCGGCGATATTTCGCCGTTTATGTTGGGCCAGGGGGTACACCTGTTCGATGGCGATTTGGTCTTGGCCGATTCTCACTACATGCCCTTTAAAGACCACACCTTCGATGCTTTGGCTTTTATTACCACTTTTGAATATTACCGCGACCCGGTTAAAGTAATTCGGGAGGCGGTGCGCGTGGGTAAATACGGCATTGTTTTCGGGATGATGAACCGTAACTCTCCCAAAGTTGTACGCCGGCGGGTACAGCAAGCATTTGGTAAAAACCCCTTCTACGTAACCGCTACTTTTTACACCCCACAAAAATTAATGGCTACTATCCGGGAGGCGCTGGCGGGCCGGGAATACACGATAAACTGGATGGCTACTGGCTTGCCCGAATGGTTTCCGGTGCAGCAATGGCGCGTGCCTTACGGCGATTTTTTTGGATTGCACGTTAAATTAACCGATGTGCAATGAGCGCTTTTATAGATAATGCGGGCAAAATAGGTGCGGAGGCTTTTAAAGAAATATTGCTGCCCCAGTGTGGTGCTGCCCGGCCTGAGGTGGTATTGGGGCCGCGCTTTGGTGTAGATACTGCCCTGATTAACTTGGGCAATAATATGGGTTTGGCGGTGGCCAGCGATCCGCTTTCTTTAATTCCGGCGCTGGGTTTGCAGGAATCGGCCTGGTTATCGGTGCATTTACTGGCCAACGATATGGCTACTACGGGTTTTGCTCCTCAGTTTGCCCAGTTTGTGTTAAACCTGCCTACTAGTCTAAGCGCCGCTGCTTTTCAGGAATATTGGGGGCATATCCATCGGTTTTGTTCCGATATAGGTGTAGCCATTACGGGCGGTCATACCGGCCAGATAGAAGGGCAAAATTCTACTATAGCGGGTGGGGGCACCATGTTTTTAACCGCTCCTCTAGACCAAATGCTGGCCAGTAGCGGTGCCCGGCCAGGCGATATTATTGTGGTTACCAAAGAAGCGGCTTTAACGGCCTCGTCTATTCTGGGCCTAAGTTTTCCCGAAACGGTAAAAAACAAGCTGGGCCAGGAGGTTTACCAAATTGCCTGCGAAAATTTTTACCGCACCTCTTCTTTACCCGATGCTTTAGCCGCGACTGAAGTTTTAAAACCGCACCTGGATTTAACCGCCATGCACGATGTAACCGAAGGCGGTTTACTAGGCGCTATCACCGAAATGGCGGCCGCTTCGGGTTGTGGCTTTTGGGTAGAAGACGAAAAGCTGCCGATTGATGAGGCACCTTACCAGATTACTTCTTTATTTAACATTGATTACCGCTACAGCGTTGGGGCAGGGGCTATGATTATGGCCGTACAAAAAGAAAAATTGCCCGTTTTAATTCAGCACTTGGCCACAAAAAACATTCAGGCTACGGCCGTAGGGGAGTTTACAACAGCGGCGGAAGGTTGTAAAATCCTGCAAAACGAACAGATGCAAGAGCTGAACTTTAATGGCAAAGATCCTTATTGGGAAGCTTTTTTTAACGCCTATAAAGCCGGGTTAAAATGACAAAAATGAATTCCATTACCGGCGGCGTATACTTAGTAGTAGATCCCAGCCAGTCAATCCAGAACTTGCTGCCCAAAATAGAGCAGGCCTTAGCCGCTGGCGTACAGGTGCTGCAAATCTGGAAGAATTGGCCCGAATATTATGATTTAGAAGCAAAACAATATTTTATCGATCAACTGCTAAATATTGCCATTAAGTACCAGGTGCCCGTGCTGATAAACGACGAATGGGAATTACTGTTAACCACCGGGTTGCACGGCGTGCATTTTGATAATATTCCGGCAGATTATGATATAATCAAGCGCAGCATAAACCGTCCGTTTCTGGCGGGTATTACGTGCAGCAATAATTTGGACCTGATACACTGGGCACACCAAAACCTGCTCGATTATCTATCTTTCTGCGCGATGTTCCCGTCCTCTTCGGTAAACACCTGCGAACTGGTAAAACCCGAAACAGTAGCAGAAGCCCGCAAAATAACGGATATGCCTATTTTCTTGTCAGGCGGAATTACGCCGGCTAACCTAGGGTCTTTAAAGAATTTAGCTTTTAAAGGGGTTGCTGTTATAGCTGGTATTTTAAACGCCGAAGATCCTTATCAGAATACCATTGCCTACGAACAAGTACTTAAACAATTAAATAAATGAGAGCTGCCTTATTAGCAAAACTTTGCTGTCCGCAAGATAAATCGGATTTACAAATTCAGGTTTTTGCGCAAACCGAAGAAAACGAGATTACCGAAGGATTATTAACGTGCCAAGCCTGCAACCGCTACTACCCCATTATTTACGGTTTGCCTATTCTTACACCCGACGAGTACCGGGAAAAAGCTTTAGAATTACCCTTGCTGGAAAAATGGGGCTTGCGCTTAACCGATAACCAGAACCAGGTTTTCCGGTTAGAAGCACCGGAAAGTAAATAGAACAATGCCTCCCGGCACCGCAGTTTATACCTGCGGTTTTTCCGGTAATTATTTTCTGAAAAGGAAATAATTACCTCCGGCAGCACTTAAATTATAAGGGCAGAGCTATGAAGAATTAAATCATGCCGGGTTTGTAACCGGGCGAGGACCGTTTTTTCTTGCGCCAACCTCTTTTTAAAGAATTACCAGTCCAGATATTTGACAAGAAAATGGCCATTAACAAAGCCGCAATTTCTAATATTATAATAAATGCGAGTACTTCCCACCAGTTATAGTTATAGATATTCATACCTTATTTTTTAAGTGGCTGGAGATAAAAAAATACTAAATAAATATAACGGTAAATACCTAAAAATAGGTATAGGGGCTTATTTAATTATTCCGTAAGTTAGCCCAAGTCTTAAAGCGTGCCATAATAGGTCTATTTTTATATTACAAAAATATTAGCGCTTTACTATATTTATTCTTAATATTGTTAAATATTTCGATTATAGGGAATTTGGTGGTTCTTTTGTTTCTAGCTGATAAATTGAAAATTTTTATAAAAAATTGAATTTATTCGATCTTAGCGGGAACCTAAACGGGAGAATATCGTAATATAAATTTATTTTAATTAAACGTTGGAAGTATGCAGAAAAGGTTTACTCATTTAGCTTTCTTACTTATTGTTTTGAGTTGCGTAACCGCTTGCCAGGAAGGTAATTTCCGGTATATTGAGCCTGTTACCGGTAAAAACTGCCAATTAATAAAAGAGTATTCTTATAGTAACGGCAAGCGTTATTTATTAAATGAGTATTCCTACCTCGATTCTAACCATGTAGCCTCAGTTAAACATTATTCACCTACCGAATACCTGGGCCAAACCCAATTTGAATACGATACCGAAGGCCGGCTGGTAAAAATATACGATAAAATTCCGGATAACAATACCGGTAAATCTTATGATGGCTATTTGGTTTACGGGTACGATGCCAATGGCAACGTGATTGAAATTAAAGGCTATAATACTGAGAACAGCAGCGAAGTACTTATTCAGCACATGCTGTTGTATTACAATGCACAAAACCAGGTAGACCGGGTTATTTCCAGTTACGGCAGTTTAACCCGCCTGGAATATGATGAAAAAGGTAATGTTGCCCGCGTGTTCTTTACCCCTTATCTGCAAAAAGAATATTTAAGAGAAGAGTACACGTCTTATAACAATAAAACGCCGGATTCTTTAAACCAAATCCTAACACTGCGCAATATTTTTATGAACCCCATAGGTTGTAATTACAGCCAGAACCAGGCGCTGGCTTATAAAATGTATAACCCGGATGGTAGCTTAAACCAAAATTATAACCAAAGAATAACTTACGACCGCTTTGGCAATTACATTAAACTAAATTCTAATCACGCTGGAACCGGAGCACTGGCTAGTAATACCGTTATTGAAGCAGAATACAAATGCCGGTTTTAGTTTAGAACTACTTCAGAAGTATTTACTTTATAAAAATAAAGGTCCTGATTGGGAAAGATCAGGACCTTTATTTTATCTGGGTGTTATTTCCAATCGTAAAAAGATGTTCTAAAAATAGCAACAGCATTCATCATTTCAAAATGGTCATTCTGCAAGAATCTTCTTGGTTACTAAATCAGAAGAATCTTGCAAAAGAACCGATAAAAATGGGGAAAACTTATTCTCGCAAGCAGCTATGTAAACTAGTATTTACAAGTTGGTATTATGTGTAGGTTTGGGTTTAAATAACTTTAAAGTAAATGGCTTAGCCATTAAAATAGGGATTCGGGGAGATGTAATCTGGTAGCTTTTGATATTACCTACGCAACTACTCTCCTAATCTTTACCCCGGAGCGGAAGACAGCCAGCTACACTTATTGTTATTTACCTGCCGAAATTTTATAAATATATTGCCCTTTTTGTAAGGTTTTATTTGCTTTTAAGGTTAGGCGATGAATTTCTTCTCCCCAAACGTTGGCCAACCTTTTATCAGGTAAAGGAATCTTTTCGGTTTGGGCTTTAAAGGTTTTGGCATCGTAGGTTAAGATTACCATTTCGTTGCCCACGACTAGCTTAACCGTGCCGGCCTGCGAAATATCCGGCTTTTGCCAAACCAGGAAGTTTATGTGGTTGGGGATTTTTGCATTTTTTAATTCAAAATTATCGGTAATGGTTAAGCCGCCTTCCGGGGCCAGGTTGTAGGTGCGTTGCCAGTTTTTTACACCCGTCTGCTCCGGGTAACTGCCGGCAATGTCTAAAGAAAACTGCTGTTTTGCTTCGTTAAAAGAAACCGCCCGCGAACGGTATTGATGGCCAAAAGATTGCGGTGTACCATTTATGACTGGTAGGTTGTGGTAATTACTTTGCATGGTCCAGATGGAGTAGCGTTCGTTACTAAAGGTTTGGCGGGTATAGGTGCCAACCCCGGCATCAATAAATACCGGCACTTTATTTAAATACAGCGAAAAGGTGCCCACATCGTTATGATTATGACTCTCAGCATTGAAACCTCCTTTGGCGGCAAAGAAAAAGCCGGTTTTGTTTTTCATGTAACAGAATTCGGTTTCGGGATACCAAACTGCGGCATAATTTGGCAAAGCCGCCGACGTAGCATTTAAGCCATCGTTATAAGCCATTTCTTCTAATGCCCGGAACAAATCGCGACCGACAGCAATGGCAGTTGTGTTTTTCTTGCCGTGCAGGTAGGCGGCAAAGTGGGTCATGGTTTGGCTGTTAACTGCTTTACCGTAACGGTAAATCAACCCGGCATTGCCCCCGCCTTTGGCCGAAGCATCGGCAAAGTTTACTACCCAACCATCACCCACATAAGAATTGGCAATATACTCCCCCATATTTTTAATAATAGGTTCGTCGAAAACAGAGATTTTGCCATTGGTGGCGTAGCTGAGCAGTTGCAGATAATCGTACAGTTTGCCGGCCGCATGACCCCAGTAGGAGGGGCCTTCTTCGCAGGCGCCATCGGTTTTGGTGTAATTAATAAATGCATCGGTCGAGACCATGATCCGGTGAACGCCGGCTGCTAATTTTTCCGGATTATCTTCGATGAGTAAAAAAACGGTAAGCACGTTAAAATTACACCACGGGTTCCAGTTATTTACAATTTCGTTGGGCTTTAAAGCAAAGGCCTGCCACCAGAAATCGCTCCGCTGCATATAGGTAGTCAGGACCCGCTCTTGTAAGGTTTGTTTTAAGCGTTTCGCAATTACCGGATTTATTTTATCAAATGGTTCCTGAAAGAAATAATGTACCCAGGCCAGCAAAGAGCCAATGTCGCCGACTGTAAGATCGATTACGTGTTCCTGGTAGTCGGGTAAAGAACGTTTAGAGGTTTGATACGCACCTAAATGCGCTGAAAGAGCCCACGAAGTCATTTCAGAAAATACCCAAACACCGTTTACAATCTGGTTTATAAAACGACCTTTGCCTTCGCATAATTCTGCCAGCACCAGGGCACTCAGGGCATTGCTGTTGGCACCAAACGGACCTTCCATAATGGTACGGGAACCGCTTTTTTCAAACTCGATGTAATCCGTTGCTTTTACAACTTTCCATTCGTAGTCCAAGTATTTTTCACCTTCTTGTATTTGCGCATTTTTAAATTTACCCGATAGTTTATCCCAGGCCGCCCGGTTGGTATAAGCCGGATATTGAATCCATTTTTTATCTTTTACCAAGGCTGCTAAAACCTGTTCTGGGGTGGCTTTTTTCTGTAACAGATTTCTTTTTTCGTAACTAAAACCAGAACGTGCGAACAGACAGAGTAGAAATAAAACAGTTAAAAATTTAGGCATGCTTAAAGCTTTTAAATGAATGTAAGTAAAGTATTTAGCCGATTTCAGAAAAGGGTAATAAAAAAGAGGGAGCCATTAAGCTCCCTCTTTTCATGCTAATTACCAGCCCGTATTTTGTTCTAATTTAGAATTGGTTTCTATTTCCTGGGCCGGAATGGGCCAGATTACGTGCCGATCCTGGAAAGTTCGGGTTAATAGGTTATCACCCACAATGCTTTTCTCAATAACACCTTGGGTATATTGCTTAAGCAAGCCCCATCTTTTCAGGTCGAAATACCGGTGACCTTCGCAGGCAAGTTCTACAGCCCGCTCGTGCACAATACGTTTAAACATATCTTCTTTACTGCCTACAGCCAGAGCTGCCGGACCGCTGTTTAAGCCAGGCATGGCAGAGCGCGCCCGCACTTTGTTTACTTCCACAATGGCTTTACTTAACTGACCCGATTCGTTATAAGCTTCGGCCAACATTAAAAGTACATCGCCTAAACGGATAAGCGGAAAATTTATAGGCGTATGGGCCCGGTCGGTAATATCGCCACCCATGTTGCCTTCGGGTACAAACTTGCGCCAAACGTAAGTTAACCAGCCCCGGTTGTTCCGGATCTGACCAAAGTTTTCGTTTACGCCGGTAGCCAGCACCAATTGCATCTGACGCGGTGCGTTGGCATTCCAGCCTAATTGATAAGAGTAAGGTACTACCAGGGTTTGGGTCATACGCGGATCGCGGTTCCGGTAAATTTGACCCAGTTTAGCCGTGTCGGGAATGGTTACCAGGCGGCCGTTGGTCTGGGTAGCCATCATGGCGGCTCTTTTTACGTTGTTATTGGTAGTATAGCCAGGGAAGTGAACGTCCCAGTTAAAGGGAGAGCCATCTTTATTCTCGTACATATCGGCTAGGGTAGTGGTGGGCAAACCATTATTCCAGTCGCTGCCAAACGTAGAGCGGGTACCTAAATAAAATGCCAACGGCATACCGTACGGGAAACCAACGCCCCCTCTGTTCTGAATCGCGAAGATCATTTCCTTGCTGTTGTGGCCAGCAGGTTTAAATAAATTGGCGTAATTAGAATAGAGCTCGTACCCGTAATTATTCGATTTGTTGTAAACAATTTCTTCGAAGTCCAGGGTAGCTTTATCCCACTCTTTGTTGAATAAATAAACTTTACCTCGTAAGGCATAAGCAGCACCTTTGGTGGCCCGGCCAAGCTGGCCAGCGGGGTAAGAAATCGGTAAACCTTCTATGGCAGCCGTTAGATCAGCCAGAATAAATGCGCGTACTTCTGCTTCGGTGCTTCTGGGCAGCAGTAGCTGATTAAAATCGCGGTTCAGGTTAACGGTTTCGTTGTAAAGCGGTACCCCGCCAAAAAGATTCATGAGTTGGAAATAATATAAACCTCGCAAAAAACGCGCTTCCGCTATAAAAGCCTTTTTGGAATCTTCGGAGATGGTCATTTGGGAAATGTTCTGAATGACCGAGTTGGCGCGTTGTACTCCATCAAAACCACTCCGCCAGCGATTTACAGAAATAGCGGTGCGGTCGGTAAAGTTACCGTTAATAATGTCGCCCATACCCTGCGGATCGTAGCCTACGGCAATTTCGCTCAGGTTGTCGAACATAAAGTACAACCCAAAAGTATACTGGTCTTTTAATTCGGCGTAGGTGCCCATCATACCCTGTAGGGCGTGTTCCTCAGTTTTCCAGAACGAACCGGCACTTACCTTGTCGTAAGGTTGGGTGTCGAGATCATAACAACTGGTAACCGATAGTAATAATAGTAAATAAAGTATTTTCTTCATGATTATTAAAACTTAAAAAGTAAGATTTATACCTACCAAAGCCTGTTTCATACTCGGATAATTAACACCGCTTACCTCGGGGTCAAATCCTCGGTAGTTGGTAAAGGTCAGGTAATTTTCAAGACTGCCATATACCCGGAAAGAGGCTATTTTAACTCTTTCGGTAATGGTTTTAGGTATGGTATAGCCCAATTGAATATTTTTCAGGCGCATGTACGAACGATCTTGTAACCAGAAATCGCTGTTACGGGTATTGCGGGTATCGGTATAATTAAGCAAACGGGGGTAAGAAGCATCTGTACGCCCGGTATACCAGCGGCCATTGGCCACATCCTGGTTAATCTGGTAGCCCCAGCGTACGCCGGTAGTGTGGTAGATATCGGTCCAGATGGTTTCCAGACCCGACGAGCCCTGGAATAAAGCCGAGAAGTCAAAGTTTTTCCAGTCGAAACCCAGATTGAAACCATAGAATACCCGGGGAGCCGTGCCATGCCCCGTTGTATAGCGGTCATCGTCGTTAATAATGCCATCGCCGTTCATATCCTTGTACAACAAATCGCCCATTTGGGGCCTGCCGTAAGCGGCAAATGGATTGCGTTTTACACCGGTGGCCGGGTCTACAGGCGCATTATCGATCATGCTTTGTACCATAGCCAGGTCACTATCCGTCTGAATAATCCGGTCCACAGCCAATACATATTGTGTATTAATGGCGTAACCTTCCTGAATTAAGTTAGAGCCGCTAATGGTGCGTTCTTTACCTTTAAATTTGGTAACCTCATTATCCACAAAACTAAAGTTACCGCCAATCTGGTAATTAAAATCTTTTATTTTATTGCGGTAGTTCAGGTTAAGCTCAATACCGCGGTTTTGTACCTGCGCTGCGTTTTGTTTGGGAATAGACGCATTACCTACCACCAGCGGCGCCGGTAAATCAATCAGAATGTTTTTGGTGGTTTTATCAAAAACTTCTAACGAACCGTCTAGCTGGTTATTAAATAAGCCAAAGTCTATACCCAAATTAGAAATATAGGTGCTTTCCCAGGTAAGCGCCGCATTTGAAAGCGCCGTTTGGGCAAAACCAACATATAAATTGTTATTCAGGATATAGTTGGCGGCATTGTAAACTGCCTGGTAGTCGTAATTTCCTACGGCATTGTTACCCAAAGATCCGTAAGAAGCCCGTACTTTTAAGCTGGGCATCCAGGCAAGGTTATAAAAAGATTCTTCGGAAATACGCCAGCCCGCCGAGAAAGAAGGGAACACGCCCCAACGACTCGAACCGGACGCAAACCGCGAGGTTCCGTCGCGCCGCAGGTTAGCCTCGAACAAATATTTATCGTCCCAGGTAAGGTTTAAACGCCCAAAGTAAGAGCGCATGGCCCAGTCGTTGGTATTACCACCAGCTGCTGCATCGGCGGTAGCCGCATTAATAACACTTAGAGAAGGATCAACTAAATCAAGTTTACTAGCATTAAAAAAGCTATATTTATAATATTCCTGGCTGGCGCCTACCATCACATTCATGGCTAATTTTTCCATAAATGTTTTGTCGTACCGGACAATAGCGTCCATGTAATACTGGTAATTTTTACTATTCTGATTCTGTACCGAAGTCCGGCCGGTTCCGGCAGTAGCCACAGCGTTATTTAAGAAATTCCAACGGTCATTAAATACCGGTTGTTGGTAGCGCAACGTATCGTCAAACACATAGTTAAAAGAACCTTCGATGGATAATCCTTCTAGCGGTTGCAACTTGCCATAAAACCGACTCGTTAATTTATTTTGCTGGATATTTCCTTTTTGACTATATAGGCGGTGTATTACGTTATTCGACTGCGGATCGTCTTCGGTGTTGTTGGGGCTACCAAACCGTCCGTCCGGGGCTCTTAACACCATACCGGGCGTACTGGCGGCCGCGTAGGTAAATACATCATTCAGAATATTTGTGCCGATGTCCCTCTTAGCTACAATACCATTTAGTTGGGTGCCTAAAGTAAGCCAGGGTTTAACATTGGCTTCCAGATTCAGGCGCATGCTATATCTTTGGTAACCAGCCTTTTCAATTACCCCGGGGTTATCGAGGTAACCAAAAGATCCGAAAAACCGGGTGGTCTGGCTACCGCCTGAAAAAGAGAAATTGTGGTTCTGCAGCAGGTTAGATTTAAAAACTTCGTCGGTCCATTGCGTGTTCGGGTATTTCAACGGATCGCCACCTTCATTGGCCCGCCACTCATCAATCATGGCCTGGGAAAATATTGGCTTAGCGTTATTGTCGGAGTTAAAGAACCCTTCGTTAACCAGTTCCATGTAATCGGCGTAGTTCGAAATGGTTTTTACCACGTTAGCTGGTTTGGCCGTAGAGAAAAAAGTATTATAATTTACCGTAAACTCGCCTGATTTTCCTTTTTTGGTGGTAATCAGAATAACCCCATTAGCTGCCCGTGAACCGTAAATAGACGCCGAAGCGGCATCTTTCAGGACCGAAACACTTTCAATATCCTGCGGGTTCAAGTGGTTCATGTTACCAACGGCGCCGTCAATAATTACCAGCGGGTCGGAGTTATTCAGGGTACCCTGGCCCCGGATCCGGAGGGTAGCATTATCGCCGCCGGGGCGGCCGCTGCCCTGGTTTACCGATAAACCGGAAGCCAAACCGGCTAAGCCCGAAGAAACCGAGGTAATAGGCCGGCTTTCGGTTTGCTTGGCCAGATCAATAGTAGCTACGGCACCGGTTAAATTGGCTTTCTTCTGGGTGCCATAACCTACTACTACCACTTCTTCCAGGGTTTTGGCATCTACCTGTAAGGTTACGTTTACCGTGGTTTGGCCGTTGGTAATGGCAACTTCGCGGGTTATGTAACCAATGTACGAGAAAATAAGGGTGCCGCTGGCGCTGGGCAAGCTAAGACTATATGAACCGTCGGCTCCCGTTGCCGTGCCATTAGAAGTACCTTTTAATACAACTGTTACCCCAGGTAAAGGCTCGCCTTTTTCATCGGTTACTTTGCCTTTAATATCGGCTACCACAAAATTATTGGTGGGCGAAAATGGTGTACTTGCCGGGCCGGTAGCTTGCATAGCCGAAACTGATGCCAGTACCGGAATTTTTTGGTTTTGGGCGGTGGCTGCTCCCGATAAGTGCAGACAAATCAGCGCGGTTGCTAAGCCAAATTTGCCTAATCGGGGCTTTATTGTTTTGTACATAACTTGTTTGGTTAGTGGTAATATTTAGTTTATATTAAAAGTGTTAAAATATTTAAAATCAATTTTTTAATTAAAATATTAATTAGTTTAAACCGTATATTTTGGATTGAAGTACCTGTTCATCTACTCGTTTTATAAATAAGTATGCTGTGTACGTACACACCTGAATTAAAATAAATCAGGATGATGGCCGCTGAAACTAGTTAACTAATATCAATGCTGTAGAATAATAATTTGCCACCTCGTTACCGGCAGGAGTTTTGTACCTGCGTTTTTACAGCCAAAACCTGATTTAGCTATAGCAATTATAACTAAAACCCAGAGGTAAACAAAATGAGGTGATGTACCTAAAGCTACTGTTAATGTAATAAGGCAAGGATAATTAGACAGTATTATTAGAGAGGTTTTAAGAATAAGGTAAATGTTTTACAAAATTGTAAATATGGGAACGTTAGCATCAATGATTTTAATATTAAGTAAAATTAAAATTTAAAGCTGTTTTGGGGTAAACCGGAAAAACAAAATTAATTTATTATTTAACATAAAATAAGCAATATAGAACTTGGTTCTCTAAGACTTAAATAAACTAACTAAGTAAATTCTCCGGGAATATTACCCAGTAAAGCCTTGAGCCTGTAGTCGGAATAATATTGTCAGGATTATTTTAATTAGTAGCCTCCTGCTTTGTGCTTTGTCTATTCAGGATAAATGAAGCAAAAAAGAAAAGGTCCTGAAAGCAAAATTTAATATGATGCTCACGCCGCCATAGTTGATTTCTGAAAAAATAAAGAATTTATTTAAGGTATAATCTTTTATGGTTTGCTGCGCTCTGATTTTTTGGTTACAGACTTTAAATATTTAGCGGATGAAATATATTTTTCTATTTACCTGTTTATTCTTTGTGAACTGGCGGTTGCAGGCGGCCGATGTTTACAAATTTTATGTGGCACCAAATGGCAGTAACAGCTCCGATGGTTTAAGTTTAGATAAACCTTTTGCCACTATAGAGCGGGCGCGGGAGGCAATCCGGGAAATTAAGCAAAACGGTAAATTAAATAAACCGGTAGAAGTTTATATGAGGGGAGGGCAATACACCCTGCAGCAGCCTTTGGTTTTTACTTACGAAGATTCGGGTACGGAAACTACGCCCATAACCTACACCGCTTACCCCAACGAGAATGTTATATTGCAAGGCGGCAAAATATTAAAAGGCTG
This sequence comes from Adhaeribacter sp., assembly GCF_057359045.1. Taxonomy (NCBI): domain Bacteria; kingdom Pseudomonadati; phylum Bacteroidota; class Cytophagia; order Cytophagales; family Hymenobacteraceae; genus Adhaeribacter; species Adhaeribacter sp. The sequence continues at coordinate 22,871 of NZ_JBMQUD010000093.1, read as the reverse complement.
GAAACCTTACAAAAATGGTATCTGGATGACCAAGGTACCGGAAGTTAAAGCGGGTAAATGGAAATTCCGGCAGTTGTTTGTGAACGGCGAAAAACGGCTACGCGCCCGCCACCCGAATACCGGTTTTATGCGGGTTAAAGGTTTTCCGGACGGAGCCTTAGACGTAGATTACCACAAAGATTGCCAGCGCTTTGAATATGCTGCCGGCGACCTGAACCCCAACTGGATTAATCCCGAAGATGTTGAAGTTATTGTGTATCATTTCTGGACCGATTCGCACCTGCCCATTCAAACCATAGACCCGAAAACCCGCATTGTAACATTTAAGCACAAAGCCGGCAAACGGTTTACCGACGATTTTACCGGCAATGGTGCGCGGTATATAGTCGAAAATGTATGGGAAGCTTTGGATGCGCCCGGCGAGTGGTACTTAAACCGCAAAACCGGTATACTTTATTACTACCCACATCCCGGCGAAGACCTGAACCAGGCCGAGATAGTGGCACCGGTAAGCCCTGAATTTATACGTTTAGAAGGCGATGCTGTAGCGAAAAAACCAGTTGCACATTTAAATTTTAAAGGTTTTACCTTCCAATATAATAACTGGGACTTGCCCGCCGGTAATTCCAACGATGCCCAGGGCTCGGCAAGCGTACCGGCCTGTATTACTTTAAGCGGGGCTTATAACAACACGTTTACCAATTGCACTATCCAAAACACCGGTACCTTTGCTTTCGATATTATTCAGGGTTCCCGGCATAATAAAATAGCCCATTGTACCCTGCGTAACTTAGGGGCCGGCGGCATCCGGATAAATGGCGGCCGGGAAAAAGAACATCCGTTACTCCAAACCAGCTACAACCAGGTTACCGATAATTATATTAATTATTACGGGCTGGAATTTCCCTCGGCGGTTGGGGTAATGATTATGCATGCCAGCCATAACCAAATTTTGCATAACGAAATAGCACACGGCTTTTACACCGGTATTTCGGTGGGCATGGTGTGGGGCTACAAGCGCAGTGTGGCTACGCATAACTTAATCTCTTATAACCACATTCACGATATTGGCTTAGCCGGCTTGCTTTCCGATATGGGCGGCATCTATACCTTGGGGGTTTCGGCGGGTACGATTTTAAAAAATAATTTAATACATGATGTAAATGCTAACCATTACGGGGGCTGGGGCATTTACCTCGACGAAGGCAGTTCGCATATTCTGGTTGAAGATAATATTGTGTACAATACCAAATTTGCCCCGTTTAATATTCACTACAGCAAAGAAGTAACGGCCCGTAACAATATTTTTGCCCTTGGCAAACTGGAGCAGGTAAGCCGCCAGCGAGTAGAGCCCCACAAAAGTGTTTACTTCGAAAATAATATTGTTTACTGGAAAGAAGGGCCACTTTTTGTAAAAGATTGGCAAGACAAACCTTACCCGTTTCATACCGGAGCCATTCAAAAATCCCAGGAAATGCAAAGCACTTTCGATATGGATTACAACCTGTACTTTAATCCTACGGCTAGCCGTGATAATCTTAAATTTAATGGATTGAGTTGGGCCGACTGGCAAAAAGCCGGAAAAGATGTTCATTCAATTTATGCCGATCCGCTGTTTAAAAATCCGGAAAAATATGATTTTACTTTACTGCCAGGGTCGCCGGCTTGGGCACTTGGTTTTAAGCCGATAAGTATAAATACCGTTGGCCCACGTAAAGCCGCTGCGCCATTAAGCGATACAACTTCTAAACTGGTCCCGACAAAATAGAAATCGCTATAAGCTGTAGGTTTTTATTTAACCCAGAGCAGAAAATACATTTGGTTTACTTTAATATACACGCTATGCCTCGCCACATCTCATTTAAATATAGTTTATTACTCCTTCTGCTCGGGTTAACTTTAAAACTGCGGGCGCAACCCGATAGCCTTTCGGTGCCGCAAGAAACCCGGATAAGAGGAGGTTTACCCCATATTTTAGATAAATTAAAAAATGGCCAGTTGGTAAACATGGTGTATTTAGGGGGCAGTATTACCAATGCCGCCGACGGTTACCGCGAACAAAGTACTGCCTGGTTGCAAAAGCAATATCCGCAGGCTAAAATACAAAGTATTAACGCTGGTATTGGCGGCACCGGCTCCGATTTTGGAGCTTTTCGGGTGGGTAGCCAGGTATTACCCTACAAACCCGATTTGGTTTTTATAGAATTTGCCGTTAACGACCAAAACCGGGAGCCGGCTCAAATTAAGGAAGCCATGGAAGGCATTGTGCGGCAAATCTGGCAAAATAATTCGCGTACCGATATTCTTTTTGTGTACACCCTTACCGCCGATATGGCTGCTACGTTACAAGCCGGCAAACTACCCGCTTCGGCCCGGGCCATGGAAGATATTGCCCAATATTACAATATTCCGTCGGTGCACATGGGCTTAGAGGTAGTGGCTTTGGCTGCCGCCGGTAAACTAATATTTAAAGGCACTCCGGAGGAATTTCCCGGTAAAACCGTTTTTTCCCGCGATAATGTCCATCCTTATCCGGATACCGGCCACCGCTTGTATACCGAAGCCTTGGGGCGGGCATTCAGCCGTATGCAAAACGCCAATCTGCCCGCTACCAAGCGCCGCTTGCCTAAGCCGCTTAGTTCTGCAAATTGGGAAAAGGCCCAAATGATTTCGGTTAACCAAATAGCACGCACCGGCAACTGGCAGGAGGTAGGCGCGCACGACGCCAATATTAAACCATTACTACCTAAACTGATGCCTTTCGTGCTAAAATCTACTACACCGGGTGCCGCGTTAACGTTTAAATTTAAAGGTACTCGTTTTGGTTTAAATGATGTTATGGGGCCCGGTACCGGCACCTACGAAATAATTATTGATGGTGGCACGCCGCAAATTTACCGGCGCTTCGATAAATATTGCACCTACTACCGCGCCAATTACTTTATCTCGCCGGTTTTAAAACCTGGTTTGCATACCGTGCAAATTCGGGTATCGGACGCGCAACCTGATAAAAAAGTTATTCTGCAGGACAACCCAACCGACCTGGAAAAGAATCCGGAAAAGTATAGCGAGAATGCCTGCTATGCGAGTGGTTTGTTATTGCTGGGGGAGTTGGTAAGTAATTTAAACCCGGCACTGCATCGTGGTTAGACTTAATTCAGGTGAATATTTACTTAACTACTTTAACCAATTTCCGACGGCAGTAGCTATAAAATGGTTCTGTATGGCTAAGCATTTATCCGGAATATTTATTCAGCCAGGAGTTAAGTGTTATTTATACTTTTTTCGATAATATTTAAGGCTAACTTAAAATAAGGCACTTTATATTACCCGTTTATAGTAGAATTTTATTTAATTTAAATTCAAATAAAGAGGCCTTAGAATTCTTTATCATTTTTATTTTTCCCCATCACCACAATAATTAAGGTATGAAAATTAAATGGCTTGCCGTCGGTGTACTATTAACCGGCATATCGGCTTATAAACTCAATCCTGATTTTGAGCTTAAGCTGGCGCAAAAGAAATTTTCGGCGGATACCCAGTTGTACTTGCCCGAAGATTTAGAAGTATCGCTTTGGGCCGAATCGCCCAAGTTTTTTAATCCGACCAATATGGATGTGGATGCCAAAGGGCGGATCTGGGTAACCGAAGCCGTAAATTACCGCTTGTATAACAACAAACCGGCCGGGCGGCTTACCCACGAACAAGGCGACCGGGTAGTTATTCTGGAAGACAAAGATGGCGATGGGGTAGCCGAAACCTCTAAAGTTTTTGTGCAGGACAAAGATTTAGTAGCGCCCTTGGGTATTTCGGTCATTGGCAATAAAACCATTGTATCGAGTGCGCCTTCTATTATTGTGTATACCGACGAAAATGGCGACGATAAACCCGATAAAAAAGAAACTTTTTTAACCGGTTTTGGCGGCCTGGATCACGACCACAGTTTGCACGCCATGTTTGCCGGCCCCGATGGTAAATATTATTTTAACGCCGGTAATGCGGGTCCGCACATAGTAACCGATAAAGGTGGCTGGACTTTACGCTCCGGCAGTAATTACAACGGCGGCTCGCCGTATAACAAAGATAACAAAGGCGGCCTGGTAAGCGACGACGGTAAAGTGTGGGTGGGTGGTATTGCCATGCGCATTAACCCCGATGGGACCGGCCTGACCGTGTTGGGCCATAATTTTCGGAACTCTTACGAATTAACCGTAGACTCGTACGGCAATATGTGGCAAAACGATAACGACGACGACGGCAACAAAGGCGTGCGGGTATCGTGGTTAATGGAAGGCGGCAATATGGGCTACGCCAGTGCCGACGGCACCCGCCGCTGGCAAGCCGACCGCCGGCCGGGTCAGGAAACCATAACGGCGCACTGGCACCAGGAAGACCCAGGGGTAATGCCGCTTGGCGATAATACCGGCGCCGGTTCTCCTACGGGTGTGGCTTTTAACGAAAGCGATTTACTCGGAGAAAAATACCGGGGCATGCTGCTGGCCTGCGAAGCCGGCCGTAACGTGGTTTTAGCTTACAAACCCCAAACGCAAGGAGCCGGTTACAGCTTAAAACGCCAGAATTTTATTACCTCCTTAAAAGAAGATGAAGTAGAAAACGCCAAAAGCCGCGCTACCGACAACGACAAAGCCAAATGGTTCCGGCCCAGCGATGTGGTAATTGGCGCCGACGGAGCCATTTACATTGCCGACTGGTACGACAGCATGGTAGGCGGGCACCGCATGACCGATAGTACCGGCCGTGGCCGCATTTACCGGATTACGCCCAAAGGTAAAAAGCTGACTACGCCTAAAATTAACCTGAAAAACACCAAAGGCCAAATAGCCGCTTTATTGAGCCCGGCGGTTAATGTGCGTAATGCTGGTTTTGTGGCCCTGGCTAGCCAAGGGGGCAAGGCTGTAAAAGACGTGAAAAAATTATTAGCTTCTGAAAACCCGTATTACCGCGCCCGCGCCATTTGGCTATTGGCCAATATGGGACCTACCGGCGTAGCCGAAGTAGAAAGCCAATTACAAAACAGTGAACCAAATTTACGCATTACTGCTTTCCGGGCTTTGCGGCAGGTAAAACCAGATATATTGCCTTATGCCCAAAAGTTAAGCCAGGATCAGTCGGCAGCAGTGCGCCGCGAGGTAGCCGTAGCCCTACGAGATGTGCCTTTAGAGAAAATGCAGGATATAGCCCTTAAACTGGCTGCGCAGTACGATGGGCATGACCGTTTTTATTTAGAAGCCATTGGCCAGGCCCTGCAAAACAAAGAAGAAAAAGCTTATCCGGTATTATTGGCGCAACTGGGCAACAACCAGGCCCTGAACTGGAACCCGACTTTTGCTGATCTGGCTTGGCGCTTACACCCGCAGGCCGCCGTACCGGCTTTAAAGGAAAGAGCCGGCGCTGCCCAGTTATCGGAAGAACAACGCAAAAAAGCAATTGTGGCATTAGGTTTTGTTAAAAGTCAGGCGGCCGCCAATGCCATGCAGGATTTAATGGCCAGCAACTTAAAAGATGTGTCGGAGCAGGCTTTGTGGTGGTTGCGCTACCGTAAAAGCAACGAATGGAGCAATTTTAATCTGCCCCAATTACCGGAGCCGGCAACGGTAAACGCCGAAATGCAAAAAGCCATGCTGGCCCACAAAACAAAATTACTGGACAACGCTACCACTAAAAAAGACAAGCTTGCAGCCGCAACGGCCATGGCCAAAGACAAAGTTGGCGGCGAAATGTTAATTGGGTTAGCGGCCGAGAAAAAGTTATCGCCCGAAATAACCGCCGAAGTAAGTAAAGTAATTTTTACTAACCCGGATCAGTCGGTAAGGGTATTGGCCAGCGATTACTTTAAAAAACCGGGCGGCACCACCGCTTTGTCTATCCCAAAAATTGCCAAAATGCCCGGCGAAGTGGTTAAAGGCAAAATGGTGTTTCAGAGTAAATGTACTACCTGCCACCGCGTGGGTAAAGAAGGGAACGACATTGGTCCGGAATTAACGGTTATTGGTAAAAAATTCGAAAAGTCTGGTTTGCTCGATGCCATCGTGAACCCCAGTGCCGGTATGGCCTTTGGCTATGAGTCGTGGCTAATCACGAAAAAAGATGGTACTACCGCTGCGGGCTTTCTGCAAGCCGACGGCGAAACCCTGGTGCTGAAAGGCATGGATGGTAAAATGATAAATATTAAAGCCGCCGATGTGGCCACCCGCAAACAGTTTGCCACCAGCATTATGCCCGAACCAACGGCGTTGGGCTTAAACGAAAAAGACCTGGCTAATTTATCAGAATATTTATTAACCCTTAAAACCGATACCAAGCAGCAATAAAGTAAAAAGATTAGTCTAATTTAAAAAAGGTTATGGTTGCGGATTTATTCTGCAACCATAACCTTTTTTTTCTATAAATTGAGCTATTTGAACACTTTGGTCATTATAAATTAAGCAGTGCGCTTAATTACATTCGAGTTATGGTAATCTTAGAAGTGGGTTCGTAATTCTGCTTCGCATATCGTTTGGCGCCATTGGTGGTGTTATCACCGCCAATTTAATTACTTCTGCCAGTACAACATTCTGGTGAAATTACCCCGCAGGGGCCGTGGCTCCATTCAGTTTACAATAAACGAAACAGCTTTTTAAAACAGTTTTGGGCAAGTTAAATTCTTCATCAATGAGTTCTTTGTTGATGATTGCGCCTGCTTTGGTGCCCGCCGCTACGGCAAAGGCAAGCGATCTGAAAGGAGTGGTATTGTCGCCGGCCGCAAATATTCCTGCTACGGTAGTTTTCTGAAAATCATCGACCTGTAAGAAGCCTTGTTCAGTTAGTGAGCACCCTAACGTAGCTGGGATGGTACAATGCTGCCGGAAACTTACCCGGCTAAAAACAGCCGTAATTTCTTCGGTGCTTCCATCCTGGAATAAAAGATGTTTTAAATACCCGTTTTGATGAACCAATTCACCAATAGCTTTTTCAACTACCCGGATGTTTTTCTTTTTAAGGGTATTAACCTGTTCCTGGGTTAAGGTTGAACTTCCGTTGGTGAATAAAGTAAGCGTTGGGCTCCAGTTGCTGATAAGTTTACCTAACTCAAAAGCGGTATCGCCATTAGCTATAATCCCGAGAGGTTTACCGGCAACCTCGTAACCGTGGCAATACGGGCAATGTAAAACCGAAATACCCCAGCAGGCATCAAACCCCGGTAGGTTGGGCATTTGGTCTAAAACGCCGGTGGCAAAGAGTAGTTTCCGGCAGGTATAGGTTTCTCCTGCGGCCGTAATTATTTGGAAAAAAATATTTTTCTTTTTCACCGCTACCGCTGTTCCCTGGCAAAAGCTTATTGTTTTATAAGCTAAAACCTGGGTTTTGGCGGTTTCGGAAATTTGTTTAGGTGTTTGCCCGTCTTGCGTAATAAAATTATGTGAATGGGGCGTTTGCCAGTTACACGGTTGGCCGCTATCTATAATAAGTACGTTTCTTAAGGCGCGGCCCAAGCTCATGGCCGCCGATAACCCGGCGTAACTGCCACCAATAATTATTACATCATATATTTTAGTTTCGTGCATACTTTCAATATTTTAAACCTTTAGAATAAATTTTGAGAGAGACCGATAAAATCGTACTACTTAAGCCCAATGGCGTAAGATTTGCCGTGGCTTACTTGTTATTTGACAAAGATAAAAATTATATTTACTATTGCAACTAAGTCGCATTAAAAAATGAAAAGAAGAAATACTACGGCGCAAGCCGCCATTCTGGAGTCGCTTAAAAATGCAAAACAAGCCTTAAGCCATGACCAGTTACAAACTGCCTTAAATTTAGAGATTGATAGGGCAACTATTTACCGGGTGCTCAACCGGTTTAGTGCCGATGGCTTGGTGCACAGCGTAATTGGGGACGATGGCAAACAATATTTTGCTGTTTGTACTGGCTGTACCGAAAAGAAGCACCAACACAACCACTTTCATTTCAGGTGCCAAACGTGCAGTAAGGTAGAGTGCTTACCGATTGAAATACAAATGCAGTTGCCCCTAGGTTACCAGGCCAAGCATTTTAATGGCTTTATAACCGGGGTTTGCGCTAGCTGCGTTTAATGAGTAGAGTGCAGTATATTTATACGATATTTTGCAATGGTTTGATTTAGATGAGCGTAAGATCTTCTTCTTGTACTTTTTTGTAGTGGTTTACTTGCAATTATAGATACGATAATTCTTTAAATAATTGGTTTCTAATACCCTTTCATCTTTTAGAATACAAACTCCAAAGTTCTTGAACTGGAACAGGTTTGCGGCTAACTCTATTAATATCTTTCCCTTCTACCGTAAATAAATAAGGGAAGAAATGGTATGCCTCATTGCCATCTAATCTTTTAATCTCTTTTTCCCAATCGGTCCATTTAAGTCCTTCATAAAATTTGTTAATATCTCCTGAAAAACAAAAGTTTATAAATTCAGAGTAGCCAATATCCAAAGATTCCCATTCCAAATTATCCGGAGAGAGATAAAAGACTTTGCCTAAGTCTCCTGGGCCAAACTCACCTGCATTTATCGCAAAAAAACCACCAATAACATCGTCAGCAATCAAAAGAAAAGAAGGTTGTTCGCCTTTGCTTTGAAATGATTTATTTAGGTTCCATTCCATTAAACCCCGATTTAGTTTTTCTGAGCCAGAGCCTAATATTCTTATCCAGCCATTATCGATTAAAATTCCGCCTGTTTCATATATGATTGCGCCCATTGGAGAGCGGGTAGTAACCTGTGCAGCAATTAATTCCTGTTCTGCTCTTTGTGGGTTTTTTAGGTAATATTTGAATTTTATTTTTAGCTTCTTTCATCCAATCCGTTACTAATTCCCAACCAGGTTCGTGTTTGTTAATTAGTTCCGGAAGCGTTCGCATTTTATTTGTTTGGCTAAAAATATCTTGTATGGTAATAGAGAGTAGTGCAAAAGAAAGAAGTAAAATTCTCATTTAAATTTAAAAATTAAGCTAGCAGTTTTATCGTCGATTATCCTTTGCAGCGGATGTTTTTACTTTTTCTTTCAAATTCTACCAATTTTTATGATAAAACTTTTTACTTCAGGATAAGTCTTTCTCTTTATTATCTATTTTTATTTCAGAGATTATCGTTAATCCTTCAAATGTTTGAGAGTTAGAAACATAATTTATATATTCATTTATATAAACCAAAACCCAATAACCAACTTCAACGGCTACTCACTTTTTGTAGCGTAGGCCTTGCTGTAATCTAACTTTTTGGCGGCGGCCCATTTTAAGCCACCCAAAATATGCTGCATAAAAACGGGATTGGTGTAGCTGCTTTTGGCATGACCCAAAGTAGTGTTCCATTGGCGGCCACCATCGTAAGTGTTGCACCACACAATGGGTACGTATTGGCCAAAAGTATCGGGCAAAGGTTTCTCAGGGTTGGCTTCGCGTAATTTTTTGGTATCGGCTACCATTAAAACCCGGATAGTGGGGTTCATGTCGCGTAAAAAATAGCATTCGTCTTGTACTGTCCAGACCGGGGGCACCACCGCTGCCGAGGGGTGTTTCGGTTCTACGGGTATCACATTAAACTCCTGTAATTTGGGGTGCATCAGAAAAGAGCCGCCAATCATTTGCTTAAACCAGGACCATTGGCGTTCGGTGCCGCAGGCAATATGTATGCCCACAATACCGCCGCCCGCCTGAACAAACCGCATCAAAGCTACTTTTTGGGCTTCGGTGTCAAATACCTGGTTGTTGCTGTTCGAGAAAATAATGGCATTGTATTTTTTAAGATTCTCTTCATTAAAAAGCGCGGCATTGGTAGTGGTATCTACGGCAAAGTTGTTTTGCTTACCCAGCAACTGTATGGCTTTAATACTTTCGGGAATATTATCGTGCACAAAACCTTTGCCGTTTTTAGAAAAGACCAATACGCGCATGCCTTTTAAATTTACGGTATTATTGTCCCATTTTTCCTGCGCGAATAAGTTAAATTGTATAAGTAATAAAAGCGATAAAAAAGCCAGGCGAATTTTAGTTTGGTACATAAAGCTGGTTACAAAATATTAAGAGATTTAAATCTAAAGAATAATTGCTGCTAATTTTTATCTTAATTATCAGAATAATTCTGCCGGATATTAGCAAAAAAGGCGCGTCTTTCCAACTTACTACCAGGGCTATTCCAAATCATAAGCCACTTATAATTAATCTTAAGCCAGTTAACGATGAATACCTGAATTCCAGCAAACCTGAATTGGTAAGATAAAGCCATTATACATTTGCTTAACTCAATATATTGCGCATAAGAATAAATATTGCTTTATTGGTTTAATTATAGCACAACTGCTTTTTACCAGATTATTCACCAGCAAAATAGAATTCCAGCACATGAAACTACGAGTAAAAAATTATGGCCGACGCCGATTCCTGACTAAAACCGGAACTGCGGTGGCAGGTTCATTATTAATGCCGGCCCTAGCCGGAGTTATAGCCCAACCGGCGCCCGCTAAAAAAATGCGGGTAGCGATGGTGGGTACCGGCTCACGGGGTATAGGCATGTGGGGTAAACCTGTAGCCAGAGATTACGCCGAGCAAATGGAATTTGTGGGTTTGTGCGATGTAAACCCCGGCCGGGTAGCTTACGCCAAAAAGACCATGGGCGTAAATTGCCCCACCTTTACCGATTTTACCAAAATGATGAAGGAGACCAAGCCCGATACCCTCATTGTGACCACTGTTGATGCCACGCACCACGAATTTATAATAAAAGGCATGGAAATGGGCGCCAATATTATTACCGAAAAGCCCATGACCACCGATGAAAAAAAATGCCAGGCCATTCTGGATGCCGAAAAGAAAACCGGCAAAAAAGTAACCGTTACCTTTAACTACCGCTACTCGCCGCACCGGCAAAAAATTTACGAAATGCTGCGCCAGGATGCCATTGGTAAAATTACTTCCGTCGATTTTCATTGGTACCTGAATACCTCGCACGGGGCCGATTATTTCCGGCGCTGGCACCGCCTGAAAGAAAAAGCAGGTACCTTGTTTGTGCACAAAGCCACCCACCATTTCGATTTACTTAACTGGTGGCTGGAGTCGGACCCCGAAGAGGTATTTGCTTACGGTAAACTAGAGCACTACGGTAAAAACAACCCTTTTCGGTTTACCAATTGCCGCCCGTGCCCGCACAAAGACAAATGTGACTATTATTACGATATCACCAAAAATAAAAACTACATGGACCTATACGTGGCCCATGAGCAGCACGACGGCTACTTACGCGACGGGTGTGTTTGGAAAGAAGATATTGATATATACGATAAAATGACAGCCGCCATCCGGTATGCCAACGGGGTGCAGGTAAGTTACTCTTTAACCACATATTCGCCGTACGAAGGCTATCGCATTGCTTTTAATGGTACCAAAGGCCGTCTGGAAGCCTGGATTCAGGAAGCCCAACCCTGGAAAATGGAAAACTACGATGAAATAAGGCTAACCAAAAACTTTGGCAAAACCGAATTAATTCAAGTGCCCCACGGTACCAGTGGCCACGGCGGCGGCGATGCCCGCCTGAAAGATAGTATTTTCAAGAGCCAGGGCCAGACCGATCCGTATCGGCAGTCGGCGGGTACCCGCGATGGCGCTTTTTCTATTTTAGTAGGTATTGCGGCCCGCACCAGCGTTGAAACCGGCAAACCCGTTAAAATAGCTGATCTAACCTCTTTAAAACCGCAACCAATAAAAGCTTGATAATTGGATGATTGATAGCTCAGCCCCGGACGTAACCTATGGTAAATAGATAACAGAAATTTGTTCGTGAAATATAAACCGGCCTCAGATGGGTACATTTCCCGGAACAAATAATTATTTATCCGCTGAATTTCTAAAGTTGCTAATGCTTTCATGCGGCAAGGTGAAGAATATTATATTAGGTAATATAAGACTTAGGTATACTGGGCTTTATATATAATAAAATTTATTTATAGCTTTACCGCTACCAATTAACCTTGTACAAATTGGCTTAATATTATTTAAACATACTGCTAAATGAATAAACAAATTTACCCGCTTCGGTTTCTGTGGCTTTTTTTATTGTTGTTAGTTACCCTGCAAGCCGGCGCTTTGCCCGCCCGTGCCGTAACAGTACCCCCTGGTAAAACGCTTAAAGACAAAAATAAACCGCTCCGGCTATTTATTATTGGCAATAGTTTTTCGCAAAACGCCGCCCGGTACTTACCCCAACTGGTTAAAGAAAACGGCGGCGAGTTAATTATTGGCCGGGCGGAGTTGGGTGGTTGTTCTTTGCAGCGGCACTGGGAAATTGCCGCCGCCTACGAAGCCGACCCCAATGACCCAAAGGGTAAACAATACAAAGACAAATCTTTAAAAATGCTTTTATCGGAAGGGGAGTGGGATGTGGTTACCATTCAGCAAAACTCCATGAACTCCAGCGATGTTGAAACTTACCGGCCGTACGCCCGCAAATTGTACGATTATATTAAATCTATTCAGCCAAAAGCCGAGGTAGTGATGCACCAAACCTGGGCTTACCGCATCGATTCTAAAAATTTTGGCCTGATCCAAAAAGAGCAGCACGCCCAAACCCAGCGCGAAATGTGGGAAAAATCGCGGGCTGCTTACCATACCATTGCCGATGAATTAAATGTGCGGTTAATGCCAGTGGGCGATGCTTTTTACCAGGTGAGCACCAACCCCAAATGGGGCTACAAAGTCGATGAAAAGTATGATTTTGCCAATCCGGTAGCACCTAATTTACCTAATCAGGCTAATTCTTTGCACGTGGGTTATACCTGGAAAGGTGACAAACTAGGTTTTGATTCAAATCATGCCAACGCGGCCGGCGAATTTTTAGGTTCGCTGGTGTGGTACGCCAGTTTGTTTAACCAATCGCCTACCAAAGTAAAATTTGTACCGGCGCAAGTACCCGCCGATTTTGCCGATTATTTAAAGAAAGTGGCCAAAGCCGAAGTAAAAAAGGCAAAAAAGGAAGCGGTTAAAATTTAATCTAAAACTGATACCAAAGGGCCGGAGATTGTTAAAAGGCTCCGGTTCTTTATTCTACCGGTTGCGCATAATCTACCAACAATACATAAGTAACCGGATTAAAGCAGATTACACTATCTATCAATCTAAATTAATAAATATCTATAATTTAAAAACTGATTACCTGTAACTAACTACTTACCATAATTTAATCAAAGTCTATCTAAACAAAAAAATGATACTTTACCACCGCATAAAATTAAGTTTACGCTATTACGCCAGCCTTTGGTTGCTGCTTCTGGTAACGGCTGTGCAAGCCCAGCCCACCGAAAAAATAATAAAAGTAATAGTGGCCCCCGACCACCAGAATTGGGAATATAAAACCGGCGAAAATGTAAAGTTTACTATTTCGGTTTTACAGTACGGCAACCCGGTTAAAAATGCCCAGGTGCAATACGAAATTATGCCGGAGAAAATGGAGCCCACCAAGAAAGAAACCATAACCCTGAATAATGGTTCTAAAACCATAAACGGCGGCACCCTTAAAACACCGGGCTTTTTGCGCTGCATAGCCGTAGCTACCGTAGATGGTAAAGAATACCGGGGCCTGGCCACTGCCGGCTTCGAGCCGCTAAAAATTAAACCTACTACCGACGTACCCACCGATTTTACCGCCTTTTGGGATAAAGCCAAAGAAGCTGCGGCCAAAATTCCGATGGATGCCCGTATGACCTTAATGCCGGAACGTTGTACCGAAAAAGTAAATGTGTACCACGTGAGTTTACAGAATTTTGCGCTAGGTTCGCGGCTATATGGTATTTTATGCGTGCCCAAAAAAGAAGGCAAATACCCGGCGGTGTTAAAAGTGCCGGGCGCCGGAGTACGGCCGTATAACGGCGACATTACGGCCGCCGAGAACGGTATTATTTCTTTTGAAATCGGGATTCACGGTATTCCGGTAAACATGGACATAGGGGTATATAATGATTTAAGAACCAGTGCACTATCTAATTACATGATGTACGGCCTCGACGACAAAGACCGTTACTATTACAAACGGGTTTACTTAGGTTGTGTAAGGGCCAACGATTTTATTTTTAGCTTACCCCAGTTTGATGGGCAGAATTTATCTGTAACCGGTGGGAGCCAAGGCGGGGCTTTAAGTATTGTAACGGCCGCTCTCGATAACCGGGTTAAATATTTAGTGGCGTATTATCCGGCCCTGAGCGATTTAACCGGTTACCTGAATGGCCGTGCCGGTGGGTGGCCGCACATGTTTAACCAGGCCAACAGCGCTTACAACAATACCAAAGAAAAAATTGCCACCAGCAAATATTACGATGTGGTAAATTTTGCACGCCTGGTAAAAGTGCCGGGTTATTACTCGTGGGGCTTTAACGACGAAACCTGTCCGCCTACTTCTATGTATGCGGCCTATAACGTAATTACTGCGCCCAAAGAGTTGTTCCTGGCTTTAGAAACCGGGCACTGGACCTTTCCGGAGCAGTACGAAATAACCACCCCCTGGCTTTACGGCAAACTTCAGAAAAAATAAATTTAATTAAATGGTAAAATAATTGGCAAGTAAGGTTTAAAGCCGGTTGATTTGCGCGTCGGAATAAACTTTAGCATTTTATAAGAAAATTTTTGGATCTAAAAAAAGGCCCTTTATATTTGCGACAGAATGAAGAACATAAACTTACATACTGCTGGTTGGTGGCACCTTTTAGAAAACTAAAAGTGTGAACCGGCATACACCAATTTGTAAGATAATATATACAAAGGCCCAAGTTCACTTGGGCTTTTTTCGTTTTTAGTCATTAGCAGTTTTTCTAAATGAACAACTTTAAATTACATACAGTACAAAAGCACCTGCTGGCCGATACCGTTACCCCGGTTAGTATTTACCTGCAACTCCGCGATAAATACCGCAATTGCATTATGCTGGAAAGTTCGGATTATCATGGCAACGATAATAGCTTTTCGTATATCTGCTGCGAACCCATGGGGGGCTTTGAACTAAAAGACCAGGTAATTAGCCAGTTTTTTCCCGACGGCACCTCTGAGCAAATAGAACTTACCGACCGCCGCGATGCCGTAAAACACCTGCAGCAGTTTATTAACTGTTTTTACGTCCGGAAACACCAGTACAGTTTTGTAAACAATGGTCTGTTTGGCTACATGGCTTACGATGCCGTTACGTATTTCGAGGACATCTCTTTTCAGGAGAAAGAAACGGCTTACCCAGGCTTACCCGAAATACTATACAGCCTCTATCGGTTTGTAATTGTGGTAGACCATTTTAAAAACGACCTCTATATTTTTGAGCACAGCATCGACGAAAACAACGATGGCAAAGGTTTGGAAAACATCGAAGCCTTGATCCGGAATAAAAATGTGCCGTCTTTTAGCTTTAGCGCCAACCACGACGAAGATTCTAATTATACCGACGAAGCTTTCCTGAAAGTACTGGCCGAAGGGCAGAATCACTGCAAACTGGGTAATGTTTTCCAGATTGTATTGTCACGCCGTTTTTCCCAGGGCTTTAGAGGCGATGAATTTAATGTTTACCGGGCACTGCGCTCCATAAATCCATCGCCGTATTTATTTTATTTTGATTATGGCAATTTTAAAATATTTGGTTCTTCGCCGGAAGCCCAGATTTTACTCAAAGGCAACAAAGCCAGCATATTCCCGATAGCCGGTACTTTCCGGCGCACCGGCGACGATGCCAGCGACCAGGAGCAAGCCCGCAAACTCTACGACGACCCTAAAGAAAACGCCGAACACGTTATGTTGGTAGATTTAGCCCGTAACGATTTGGGCCGCCACGGCGACGATGTGAATGTAGATGTATTTAAA
The DNA here is from genome assembly GCF_057359045.1 of Adhaeribacter sp. Classification (NCBI taxonomy): domain Bacteria; kingdom Pseudomonadati; phylum Bacteroidota; class Cytophagia; order Cytophagales; family Hymenobacteraceae; genus Adhaeribacter; species Adhaeribacter sp. Next base: position 7,015 of record NZ_JBMQUD010000093.1, on the reverse strand, counting down.
GAAGTACAATATTACTCGCACGTTATCCATTTAGTTTCTAAAGTTACCAGCAACCGCAGCAAAGATGTTGCCCCCATGCTCATGGTCGCCGATACTTTTCCGGCCGGTACTTTATCGGGCGCACCTAAATACAAAGCCATGACCATTATTGATGAACTGGAGCCCACCGCACGGGGTTATTATGGCGGGTGCATTGGGTTTATTGGCTTTAACGGCGACTTTAATCATGCTATCATGATCCGGTCGTTTTTAAGTGTACAAAACCGCTTGTATTACCAGGCCGGCGCCGGCGTAGTAGCCAAATCTGAACTGGAATCGGAGTTAAACGAAGTAAACCATAAATTGGCTGCCCTGCGCAAAGCTCTCGATCGGGCGGCAGAAATTTAAAAACTTATTAAATAGTAAAGAAGCTTAAAATACTAGGTTAAAGATTGCACAAGAAGGTTAACCTTAACCTTTCAACCTTTAATATTTAACCTCTAATTTTATTTCCCATGAAAGTTTTAGTGTTGGATAATTACGATTCGTTTACTTACAACCTGGTACAGTTGGTCCGGAAGTTGGGTTATGGTACCAAAATGGACGTGTACCGGAACGATAAAATTGATTTAGACGCGGTAGAAGAATACGATAATATTTTATTGTCGCCGGGGCCGGGTGTACCTGCCGAAGCGGGCATAATGCCTGAGTTGATTAAACGGTATGCACCCACCAAGAAAATATTAGGCGTTTGTTTGGGCCACCAGGCCATAGCCGAAGCTTTTGGCGGCACGCTGCTCAATTTGCCGGAACCCGTACACGGGGTTGCTACGCCCATTAAAGTTTCTTCGCCAAACGAATCTATGTTCCGGGGTTTACCAACCGAGTTTAAAGCTGCCCGTTATCATTCGTGGGTAGTGGTGCCCAAGTCGGTACCGCACGAGTTAGAAGTAACAGCCGTTGACGGAGAAGGACAAATAATGGCGTTGCGTCACCGGGAGTATAACGTTAAAGGCGTGCAATTCCACCCCGAATCTATTCTGACCGAGCACGGCGAAACCATGATTAGAACCTGGCTTAAGGGTACCATTACCCCCAAGAAAAGCTGGATTTAAAAAAGCCGGGGTAAGTGCACCGGTTTTCCGGAGCGATCAAAACACCCAACCTGGGTTTTTATCTAATCAATTTTACATGAGCTAATCTACTTAAAAATGAAACAAATATTATTACACCTTATTGAGCAAAAAGCCCTTTCGAAAGAAGCTGCCAAACAGGTGTTGCTTGATATTGGACAAGGAGTATATAACCAAAGCGAAATGGCGGCCTTTTTAACGGTTTTCCTGATGCGCAATATTACGGTTAGTGAACTGGAAGGCTTCCGCGATGCCATGCTGGATATGTGTATTAAACCGCAGTTGGCTACCCACGATGTAATAGATTTGTGCGGAACCGGTGGCGATGCCAAAGATACCTTTAATATATCTACCTTGGCTTCTTTTGTGGTAGCTGGAGCTGGCTACAAAGTTGCCAAGCACGGTAACTTTGGCGTTTCGTCGGTTTGTGGCTCGTCTAACATAATGGCTTATATGGGTTACCAGTTTACCAACGACTCTGATTATTTGCGGCGAAAGCTCGATGAAGCCAATATTTGCTTTTTGCACGCGCCGGTTTTTCACCCGGCCATGAGCCACATTGGCCCGGTTAGGAAAGAACTGGGCTTAAAAACCTTTTTTAATATTTTGGGCCCGATGGTAAACCCGGCTTTGCCCAATTACCAAATGGTGGGGGTTTTTAACCTGGAGTTGTTGCGCTTATACAATTATTTGTATCAAAAAGGAAATAAGCGTTACATCATATTGCACTCTCTTGATGGCTACGACGAAATTTCCCTGACATCGCCGTTTAAAATGGTAATGGCCGAAGGCGAGCATTTAATTACCCCCGAAACGTTGGGCTTTAAAACGGTGCAGCCGCACGAATTGGCCGGTGGCAAAACCGTAGAAGAATCAGCAGCTATTTTCCGGCAGGTGTTAGAAGGGCAGGGCACCGAAACGCAAAACAATGCCGTACTGGCCAACGCCGGCATGGCCATATTTTGTGCTAACCCCAAAACTTCTATTCCGGATGGGATAGCGGCCGCCCGGGAGTCGCTGGAGTCTGGTAAAGCTTTGGCTGCTCTAAAAAAATTATTAGCCTGATAGAAGGTTTGCGAATAATTGATTTAATCTAAGCCGTGTAAGCCAAATTGGGTTTTATAAGTGATTAAATACAAAAGCCATTCAAGAAAAATACTTAGAATAACGGGTTTATAAACCAAATTAGCAGGCGTCGGCCATAACCGCCTTTGCCTATTACTTATTACATCATGAATATTTTAGAACAAATTGCTGCGCATAAACAAAAAGAAGTAGCCGACCGCAAAAGCATTGTGCCGGTAAAATTATTGGAGCGCAGCATTTATTTCGAGACGCAACCTGTTTCTTTAAAGAAATACCTGCAACGCCCTGATTTAAATGGCATTATAGCGGAGTTTAAGCGCCAGTCGCCGTCTTTGGGCATGATTAATTCGCATGCTTCCGTCGAGAAAACAACCATTGGTTACATGCAGGCGGGTGCTTCGGCTTTATCGGTGCTCACCGACCAGAATTTTTTTGGCGGCAAAAACGAAGATTTAACAACGGCCCGCAAATACAACTTCTGCCCCATTTTACGCAAAGATTTTATTATTGATGAATACCAGATTGTAGAAGCCAAATCGATTGGGGCCGACGTAATACTATTAATTGCCGGCATTCTGGAAACTGAGAAGTTAAACCAACTGGCGGCGTTTGCCCGCTCGCTTAACCTGGAAATATTACTGGAAGTACATGACCAGGAAGAACTGGAACGCACCTTAAGCGATGCCGTAGATGTAATTGGGGTAAATAACCGTAACCTGAAAGATTTTACTGTTAGTACCCAAACTTCTAAAGACTTGGCCGCTTTAATTCCGGATTCTTTTATCAAAGTGTCGGAGAGCGGAATTGGCCAGCCCGAAACCATTCTGGAATTGCGCCAATATGGTTACCAGGGCTTTTTAATGGGCGAAGCCTTCATGAAAACCAGCCAGCCCGAAAAAGCCTGTGCTACGTTTATTCAAAGCCTGAAACAACCAACCGCAACTGTTTAATGAGCCCATTTACGCCAGCACCAACTTTACCGCCACCAGCTTTGCAGCTAAAAGTGTGTGGTATGCGCGACCCGGAAAATATTGCGGCGGTGCTGGCCTTGCAACCCGATTGGCTCGGCTTTATTTTTTACCCAAAATCGGCGCGGTACGTAGGAGCCGCCTTACCACCCGCCGTATTAAAGAATATTCCGGCAGCTACCCGTAAAGTAGGTGTTTTTGTAAATGCCCCGGCCCCGGAAATGTTGCGGGCAGTAAAAGAGTATAATTTGGCTGCGGTACAACTGCACGGCGACGAATTGCCGGAATTGTGCCGGGAAATGCAACAGGCAGGTTTACTTGTTTTTAAAGCTTTTTCTATAGACGATAATTTTGATTTTAACCAGTTGCAAGCTTACGAAGGAACTTGTGATTATTTTTTGTTTGATACCAAAGGACAATCGTACGGGGGCAATGGTATCCGGTTTAACTGGGAATTGCTGCGGCACTACACCGGCACTACGCCCTTTTTGCTGAGCGGCGGCATCGATTTAGACCACGTAACCGCTATTAAAGCTTTGCAGTTGCCTTTGTTAAGTGGCATCGACATTAATAGTAAATTTGAAATGAGCCCGGCTTTAAAAGATAGTGCTAAAATTGCGGCATTTTTTAAAGCAATCCGGGGTTAAAGCATAAAGCAGCCCATAACTGCACAACAGGGCAGGTGCTGCTAAACTAAAATTCAAGCTAAATAAATCTTTTGGCTATTAAACCAAATCTAATGAAGTTTTCAGTTGATGATCGGGGGTATTATGGCAATTTCGGGGGCGCTTACATCCCTGAAATGTTGTACCCCAATGTAGAAGAGCTCCGGCAAAAATATTTAGAAATAATATACGAGCCCGGTTTTCAGGCCGAACTGCAAGGTTTGTTGCGTGATTACGTTGGCCGGCCCACGCCCTTGTATTTTGCCCAGCGCCTTTCCGAAAAATTTAACGCCAAAATATACCTGAAGCGCGAAGACCTGGCGCATACCGGTGCGCACAAAATAAATAATACCGTGGGGCAAATTTTATTGGCCAAACGCTTGGGTAAAACCCGGATTATTGCCGAAACCGGTGCGGGGCAGCACGGGGTAGCTACGGCAACCGTTTGTGCTTTGGCCGGTTTAGAGTGCGTGGTATACATGGGTAAAATAGATACCGAACGGCAAAAGCCCAATGTAGCGCGCATGCAATTATTAGGCGCTACGGTGGTGCCGGTTACCTCCGGTAGCCAGACTTTAAAAGACGCTACCAACGAAGCTATCCGCGACTGGATTAGCAACCCCGAAGATACGCATTATATTATTGGCTCGGTAGTTGGCCCGCACCCTTACCCCGATATGGTCGCTCGTTTTCAGGCAATTATCAGCGAAGAAGTAAAGCAACAGTTGCAGGGAAAAGAAGGCCGTACCAACCCCGATTATGTGGTTGCCTGCGTGGGCGGCGGCAGTAATGCGGCCGGGGCCTTTTATCATTTCCTCGACGAACCAGACGTAAAATTAGTAGCAGTGGAAGCGGCGGGGCACGGCGTGGATACGGGTTTTTCGGCGGCTACCTCGGTGTTGGGTACGTTGGGTATTATTCACGGCAGTAAAACCTTGCTCATGCAAACCGATGATGGCCAAATTGTAGAGCCGCATTCCATTTCGGCGGGTTTAGATTACCCCGGCATTGGCCCAATGCACGCGCACCTGTGGGAAACCGGCCGCGCCAAATTCTACAGCATTACCGACGACGAAGCCATGCAAAATGTAGTTATGCTGAGCCGCCTCGAAGGCATTATTCCGGCTATTGAATCGGCGCACGCTTTAGCGGCTTTGCACCAAATGGAACTGAAGCCCACCGATGTAGTAGTATTAAACCTCTCGGGCCGCGGCGACAAAGATTTAGCTACCATTATCAATTACCTCGACGACATTGAAAAACCCCATGGAGAACAGACTAACTAATTTATTCCGGCAAAAGCGGGAGAACCTGCTGAATGTATATTTTACCGCCGGTTTTCCGGAACTGGAAAGTACCGGCATAGTGCTTAAAGCCTTAGAAGCTGCCGGGGCTGATATTGTAGAGATTGGCATGCCGTACTCCGACCCGTTGGCCGATGGTCCCACCATTCAACAAAGCAACACGGTGGCCTTGCGTAATGGTATGTCCATCCGGAAATTATTCGTGCAACTGGAGCAAGTTAGGGCCGAGGTTAATTTGCCCATAATCCTGATGGGTTACCTCAATCCGGTATTGCAGTTTGGCATTGAGCAGTTTTGTCAGGAAGCCGCGCGGGTAGGGGTAGACGGGTTAATTTTGCCGGATATGCCCTTACAGGAATACGAAGAGGAGTACCAACCAATATTTCGCAAATACAACCTCAGTGTTATTTTTCTGGTTACGCCCCAAACGGCCGAAGACCGCATCCGCAAAATAGATAGCCTGACCGATTCTTTTATTTACCTGGTTTCGTCGGCTAGCACCACCGGCAATAAAGTAGGCGGCGACGAAAAGCAACTAGCCTATTTCCAGCGCATCCTGAACCTGAACCTGAAAAATCCGAAGCTGATTGGTTTTGGAATTTCGGACCGCGGCTCTTTTGCCCTGGCTTGCAAATACGCCGAAGGGGCAATTATCGGCAGCGCGTTTATAAAAGTAATTCAGGAGAAAGAAAACCTGGAAAATAATATTCAAACTTTTATTCAATCGGTTAAAGCACCGGAACAGGTATCCGCTTAAAATTGATAGCATAATTTTTTTTCACTAACGGCCTGTGAGCGGAAGAATATATCAAGCCCGACACCGAACATAGCAGTACGTCCCTAATCACTATTCACTAATAACTAATAATTAATAATTAATTAATAACTTATAGCTAACCGCTAACCAAAATGATTATTCAATTAAAAGAAGATATTCAGGAGTCGGAAAAGGCGGCCATTGGGGCCAAACTGAAATCTTTTAAATATAAAGTAACGGAGGTTAAAACCCAGCGCGCCAATTATTTAATCTGCATTGGTAAAAGTGAATTCGATATCCGGAACGTGGGCCAAATGCCCGGTATTAAAGATTTGCACCGGGTATCCGACGATTACAAACTGGTTTCGCGGAAGTGGCGGGTAAATTCCTCGGTAGTGGACCTAGGCGATGAGCTGGAAATAAAGCAAGGGAATTTTACCTTGATGGCCGGGCCTTGCTCCATCGAAGACGAAATCCAAATTCAAAAAACCATCGACCATTTAAAAGCGAATAATATTAAAATAATGCGGGGCGGCGTGTTTAAACCGCGCAGTTCGCCGTACTCTTTCCGGGGTTTGGGCATTGAAGGGCTGCAATTATTTTACCGCATGTGCCGCGAAAACGGTATTAAAATTATTACCGAAGTCATGCAGGTATCGCAAATTGCACCTATGTTGGATTATGTTGATATTTTTCAGGTAGGCGCCCGCAATACCCAAAATTTTAATTTGCTAGATGAGTTGGGTAAGGTTGATAAGCCCGTAATGATTAAGCGGGGCATTTCCGGTACAATCGACGAGTTGCTGTATTCGGCAGAATACGTTTTTTCTGGTGGTAACGAAAAGCTGATTCTGTGCGAACGTGGCATCCGGACCTACGAAACCGCCAGCCGCAATACCCTGGATTTAAATGCCATTCCGATATTAAAAGACAAAACCCATTTACCGGTAATTGTAGATCCGTCGCACGGCATTGGCATCCGGGAATATATTGAGCCCATGGCATTGGCAGCGGTAATGGCCGGTGCCGACGGTATTATTTACGAGACCCACGAAAAGCCCGAAGAACCCGCCTCCGACGGGGCGCAAACTTTAAACTTTGCCGAATCGGAACGCATGATCCG
>NZ_JBMQUD010000092.1:0-3855 GCF_057359045.1 Adhaeribacter sp. | reverse complement strand
TATAAAACTAAAGGTCTAATATCCAACGTCTGGCTACCAACGTCCAATAAAAATGTCCACCACAAATAATTAAATCAACTGAACTTTTACTTCACATGAAAAAATTACTTTTTGTTTTTGCGTTCTTCTGGATTTGTTTAGCAGGCTTTGCGCAGGAGAGAAATTTGCTTAGCGGCAAATATTCTAAAGAAGAACTAAAAAAAGTTCTGATTCCGCCAGCTTCTTGGGTACCTTTCCCACAACTAAATGACCGCAACGGCTGGTCGAAAGCCGACCAGGCCATGATGCAGGCTTACGTAAAACAGGCCGAAGGTTATTTGAATTACGAATGGCCTTATATTCCGGCTACCAAATCGTTGTTAATTGAGCGCACCGGTGACCGCGATGAGTACCAAGCCATTAGTTTCAAGAAGAGAGAAGTATTGGGTACGCTGCTGCTGGCCGAAATTTACGAGAACCAAGGCCGCTTCCTTGACCCAATAATTGATGGGGTTTGGTCTATTTGCGAAGAATCGTTCTGGGGCGTGCCGGCGCATTTGCCTAAATCGAAGGAATATGCGGGCCTGATGAATACCGCCGACCCGTTTGTAGATTTATTTGCTGCCGAAACCGGTACCTACCTGGCTTGGGTCGATTATTTTCTGGGCGAGAAATTGGATGCGGTTTCGCCGCAAATCCGGAAAAGAATTTACAACGAAACCAATAACCGCCTGTTTAAACCGCTCATGAACAAGCCGCATGGCTGGATGACGAAAACCAAAGACGGTCGGGCCCCGAACAACTGGAATCCCTGGATTTGCTCGAACTGGTTAAACACGGCCTTGCTCCTGGAAAAAGACGAGCAGAAACGCACCGACCTGGTATTTAAAACCCTGGATGTATTGGACGAATTCCTGAACCCGTATCCGCAGGACGGCGGCTGCGATGAAGGCCCCAGCTATTGGGGAGCGGCAGCTGCCTCTTTGTACGATAATATTTCGATGCTGAACCTGGCCAGTAAAGATGCTTTTGCTTATGTGTACCAGGACGAAAAATTTAAAAATATGGGCAAATTTATTTACCGTGCCCAGATTAGCGATAAATATTTCTTAAATTTTGCCGATGCCGATCCGCAGCCTAAAATGTCGGCAAACATGATTTACCGCTACGGCAAAGACATTAAAGATGCCAACATGATGCGCTTTGGTGCTTATTACCGCGAGCCCGAAAATGGCTCGATTGGCCGCTTCCATTATTTCCGGAATTTCTTTGCCGTGTTTATGCAGGAGGAGTACCAGCAAGCGAAAGCGGGTTTGCCGCTGCCCAAAGACGTGTGGCTGCCCGATTTACAGGTAATGGTTGCCCGCGACCAGGCCGGCACCACCAAAGGCTTGTACGTAGCGGCCAAAGGCGGCCACAACGACGAAAGCCACAACCACAACGATATTGGCAACTACGTGGTGTATTACGATGGGCAGCCCTTGCTGATAGATGTAGGCCGGGGTACTTACACGAGCAAAACCTTTAGCAACAAACGCTACGATATTTGGTACAACTGCTCCGACCATCACAACACGCCAACCGTAAACGGCAAAACCCAGCTACCCGGTGCCCAATACAAAGCTTCGGACGTAAATTATAATGCCGGTAAAAACTTTGCCCAGTTTTCGCTGGATATTGCCAAAGCTTACCCTGCCGAGGCTGGTATTAACAGTTGGCAACGTACCGTGCGGTTAAACCGGGGTAAAAACGTGCAGGTAGCCGATGTAATTAACCTGAAAGAAGCGGGAGAGCTTACCCAGCACCTGATGACCTGTTACCCCGCTGAAATAATTAAACCGGGCGAACTGGTTATTCATTACAAACCAAAAGCAGGTCAGGCCCGCGATTTTGTGGTAAAATATAACCTCAGCCAAATGCAGCCCACCGTGGAAAAGGTAAAACTTACCGCTATGGAAGACAAAGGCATTATACAAAAGTGGGGCGATACCATTTACCGCATCAACTTTAAAATTACCCAACCCAAAACCCAGGATAAGCTCTCATTTGAGATTGCAGCGCGGTAAACGATGGACGACAGGCCCGAGAAAAGCGGGCTTTGATTCTCCGGGATACTTTCCCTAACTTTATTCAGCTTAAAATATTAAATCAGCAACAGGAAAACTTATCCCCACTATTCTTAAGCGCTTAAATTATTTACCCATTCCAACATGAAGATTTCTTTTAAATTACTGGCTGCTCTGGCCATAGCTACTTTTTTAGCTTTTATTCAAAATGTAACGGTACCGGTTAAAAGTGCCATGCAGGCCGTTCAGGTGCATTTAAGCAATATGGCCCAAACCAACTCCGATGCAACCAAATACCCGCGGTCTACCAAAAAAGACGGCTCGTTAGCAACAACCTCCTCGCGCGACTGGACCAGCGGCTTTTACCCGGGCTCTTTGTGGTACATGTACGATTATACGAAAGATAAAAAATGGGAGACCTTGGCCCGCCAATGGACGGCCGGTTTAGAAAAAGAACAATTTAACCGCGGCACCCACGATTTGGGTTTTATTCTTTTCTGCAGCTTTGGCAATGGCTATCGCTTAACCAAAGATCCCAAATACAAAGACGTTATTATTCAGGGTTCCAAATCTTTAATTACGCGGTTTAACAAAAAAACCGGTACTATCCGGTCCTGGGACCACAACCGCGATAAATGGGATTACCCGGTAATTATTGATAACATGATGAACCTGGAAATGCTGTACTGGGCATCTAAACAAACCGGCGACCCAGTGTATGCTAACGTGGCTACCACGCACGCTTTAACCACGCTTAAACACCATTTCCGGCCCGATTACAGCAGCTACCACGTAGTAGATTACGATACCTTAACCGGCCAGGTCCGGAAAAAAACTACCCACCAAGGCTATTCCGATGCGTCGGCGTGGGCCCGCGGCCAGGCCTGGGGTTTATATGGCTACACTGTTACCTACCGCGAAACCAAAGACACCCGCTTTCTGAAACAAGCCCAGGGCATAGCCGATTTCTATATTAACCACAAAAACCTACCCGCCGATAAAGTACCTTATTGGGATTTTGATGCCCCGGCCCGGCCCGATTTACCACGCGATGCCTCGGCGGCAGCTATTGCTGCTTCTGGTTTGTTAGAATTAAGCAGATATACGCCGGGAGCCAAAGGCGAAAATTACAAAAAAGTGGCCGGGCAAATGTTAGCCAGTTTGGCTTCGCCGGCTTATTTGGCCAAAGCCAATACCAACAATAATTTTGTGCTGATGCACGCTACCGGCCATTTGCCTAATAATTCAGAAATAGACGTACCTTTAAACTACGCCGACTATTATTTTATTGAAGGTTTAATGCGCTGGGAGCAAATGAACAAAACCAAAGCACCGGTTAAAACAAGAAAATAAGCCGGCGTTTAAAAGGCTTTCATCCTGTTTTAACGCTTAGTTTTACATATTTACCGCAGACTATAGCTAATTTATAAAGCCGGTCCTGCGGTAAATATTTGTTTTAAAATTTACTTCTTTCTTATTAAAAATGTAAATTACTTCTGCCAGCATACTTTGGTGTAATGGCAGAAGTAATTTTAAAGTAAATAATTTGCATTACTTTCTTACCGATATTCTATCTGCGATTAGAAGTTTAGAAGGTTTTATACTTAACACTGTTACCTTAATGGGCCTCTTATAGCTTACTTAGCTTGTACAAATCATAATTTCAGAATCTGCTTTTGGGCCCAAAGCGGTTGGGCTAAAGTTTGTATTTTTACTATGAAAGATTTTGACCCGAAAGTAACCGGTAATTTAGCTACGGCAGTTAAAGACGCGGCGGTCTGGCAATCTTTTAAAAATGGCGAAGAACAAG
>NZ_JBMQUD010000091.1:0-9038 GCF_057359045.1 Adhaeribacter sp. | reverse complement strand
AGATCAACAATCAGTTGAGGAACATGTGTCATATAATATTTTCTTACAGCTAAGTAATAATACAATTAAACAGGTAAAATTACCCGTTAAAATAAATGCAAACGCAGCAAAATATGCTTACTGCTAAAACCTCCTGCTGCTGGTTAACCTACTATTCCGTTTATGTTTAATACTTAAAATGTCCGGAATATTAACAACTGCAAACAGGAACCTGCTTATTATTAATGCTAAAATTAAGGAGCGTTGGGCTGAATACTGGAAAGAAAAAAACGGGCCGTAAGGCTACAACCGGAAGCGCGGGGAATAAATTGCGTAAAAGCTTGGCGGAAAGGAATAAATACTATTACTAAACCCGCCGGCTGAAATGCTACTAGTGATTGCGGAAAAGCAACCTGAAAGTGTGGTAGCGTGGCTTCGAGCATTTTTTTTTGCTTACCCGCCGATAAAGTAGCGTTTTCTGAATGCTGTTGACCCGGTTTAATGCGCTTATCGGCTTTAAACGTTGGGGAGTAAGCTACCGCAGAAGAAAATACCGGATCATTAAAAAAACAATTTCCGGCAAACAAAAACGCGCAAAGAACTACAACAATTGTCAGATGCCGAAAGATTTGACCAAGCTTTACTGTTGAAGTTAATGACATTTTGGCTGCAAAGGTAAGTAATTTCCTTAAAATGGGAAACTCTATTCTAATCCTGAAAAAATGCAGCCAGTTTTTAGCGCTTTCTATCGTATTAAAAAGAATAAAATTATTCCCTTACCCCTGTTCTAAAGTGTGGGTTCTTGAATAAAATTGGTTTAAGCAACCTTCATTTGAACACCTTTTCCGGAAAAGAATACATTATTCTTTAAATTTTATTAAAGTAAAAAAATCGAGAATAAAGATAACTGCTATATTTGTTTTGTATGAAACTTACCGGCAATACCTCTGCTAGAATCCAGCTTTTTCTATTTGCCCTAGCCTTGCTATACCTGGTTTCTGCTAACCTGCGTTTTGCCGTAGAAAAATCGGACGGCCGGTTATATCACGCAACTGCTGTTACTCATCAGAATACGGCAGGCAAGCTAAACTTATATTTTACCGAAGCCCAAACAATCCATGCTTCTGATTGCGGTATTCTTTTTGAAAAGGAAGTTTTTGTTTTGCCTTTGCTTTTACTATTCAGCTTTATTTTATTACCCATCAAAACCCGGGTGCGGTTTCCATTAACAGCCTTTCGTTGCCATGGTATTTATTTCTTCCGGATTTTACCCAACGGGCCGTAACGCCTTTTGCAATAGCTGTTGCGAATAAATTATGACCAGCCTGAAAGCCACGTGGTAACCACCTGCTTTTTTCCAGCTTTATAATTTAGAACCAGGTTACTACAATGGGTAGCTGGTGCGCCAAACCCCTTAGGCGCGTATTGTTTTAAGAAAACCAACAACTTTAATTTAATATATACTTGCAGCTTTTTGCCTGAATATGGCCGGTGTATATTATATACACTGGCTTATAAGCTAATTTTTATTCCTTTATAAAAACTGCTATATTTTATTAAAACCCAACCTGCTACAGACCAACTATTTACATAAATAAAACCGATTAGTATTATTTAAGTCTTAACATTCAAAAAATTACAGAGAAAAATCTGATGGCTACAAAATTATTTGCCAAAAAATCTATTAATAAACTAATTCAGGAAGCTGAAGGCGGCCAAAGCGATGGGCATGGTGGGCATTCGCTTAAGCGTACCTTATCGGCTACTAACCTGATTATGCTGGGAATTGGGGCTATTATTGGTACCGGTATATTTGTTTTAACCGGAAGTGCCGCGGCGCAGTTTGCCGGTCCGGGTTTGGTTATTTCTTTTATTATTGCGGGTATTGGTTGTGCTTTTGCCGGCCTTTGCTACGCCGAATTTGCCTCCATGATTCCGATTGCCGGCTCGGCGTATACTTACGGCTATGCCACCCTCGGCGAACTGGTTGCCTGGATTATTGGCTGGGACTTAATTCTGGAATATATGTTTGGGGCGGCTACGGTTGCCGTAGGCTGGAGCGGGTACGTGGTTAGTTTTTTGCGGGATTTAGGCATTAATATAAACCCGATGTGGTGGAATGCCCCCGGCATAGAACTGGTGCAAGACCCACATACAAAAGCCTGGGTACAAATAACCGATCAGCTTACGCAAACTTATGCCAGCCAGGGCCTGAATATTGCCACCCTGCCCCACGCCACCGGGGTTTTTAACCTGGTTGCCGCCAGCGCTTTGTTGTTAATTACCGTTATCCTGGTTATTGGTATCCAGGAATCGGCTAAGTTTAATAACTTTATTGTATTCATTAAATTATTTGTAGTGCTCGCATTTATTCTGGCCGGAGGTTATTTTATTTTCCGGAACCCGGCATTGGCGGCCGACAACTGGACCCCGTTTGTACCGGATAATACCGGCGAGTTTGGCCATTATGGCTGGAGTGGTATTTTGCGGGCAGCCGGGGTAATATTTTTTGCTTACATTGGTTTTGATGCGGTAAGTACGGCGGCCCAGGAAGCTAAAAACCCGCAACGCGACATGCCTATTGGTATTTTGGGTTCGCTGGTAATTTGTACCATTCTTTACATCCTGGTTTCGGGCATTCTGACGGGCTTGGTAGACTACCGCAAACTAAACGTGGCCGAGCCTATTGCTTTGGGTATTGAGGCAACCGGTTACAACATTCTCAGCGACCTGATAAAAATTGGGGCCATTGCTGGTTTAAGTTCGGTTATGCTGGTAATGTTGTTGGGCCAGCCCCGTATTTTCTTTTCTATGTCCCGCGACGGCCTAATTCCGCCTTTCTTTGGAAAAGTGCACCCGCGTTTTCAAACGCCTTATATTAGTTCTATTCTTATTGGGGTAGTTTGCGCCATTACGGCGGGCGCTTTGCCCATTGCCCAGTTAGGCGAAATGACTTCTATTGGTACGTTGCTCGCTTTTGTAATTGTGTGCGGGGGTGTTTGGTACATGCGGGTACACGAACCCGACCGTCCCCGTCCTTTCCGGACGCCGCTGGTGCCTTTAGTACCTATTTTGGGTATTATTGTTTGCCTGGCCATGATGGCCGGCCTGAACATACATACCTGGTACCGGCTGTTAGGCTGGCTGGCCATTGGTTTGGTGGTGTATTTCTTGTATAGCCGGCACCACAGTAAACTTAATGTAACCGAAAAACAAAATGACCTTTAATTATCCTAAAAATAGCCTACCTTGGCGCCGCTTTAACTAGATTTAAATTTTTTAAATATTCAACCTAATTAACTGTAAGCAATACCAGTAGAAAAGCATTTAAATTATGGCTAAAATAATTTTACCCGAGGCAGAATGGTCTGTTCTGCTGAATAAGATTAAAAGCGTTACGCCCGAAATTTTTGATAACGAAGGCAGAATTTTAAATTTAATTGCCGGCGAATGGAAAAACCCGGGCCGCGGCAAACCTTATTTTTCCAGCATAGATGGCACCGAGTTAGGCAAGCTGCCCATGCTTAGCCTGCACGAAGGTTACTTGGCCGTTAAAGCCGCCGCTGCCGAGTTTGATACCTGGCAAAAAGTAAGCTTAGACAATCGGCGGGATAAGATTAAAACCTGCCTGGACTTAATCCGGGAAAACAGCCAGTTAATTGCTTACCTGCTTACCTGGGAAATTGGCAAACCTTACCACCAGTCGATGGTTAGTGTAGACCGCTGTATAACCGGGGTTGAATGGTACCTCGATAATATTGAAGAAATGGTAGCCGGCCGAAAACCGCTGGGCCTGATTAGCAATATTGCTTCGTGGAACTACCCGATGAGTGTACTGATGCACGCCATGCTGGTGCAAGCTCTGGCCGGTAACTCGGTAATTGCCAAAACCCCTACTGATGGTGGCTTATTTTCCTTATCGGTGGCTTGTGCGTTGGCGCGGCGGGCAGGTATTCCGGTTTCACTTATCAGCGGCTCGGGCGGCGAGTTAAGCGATGCGCTTATTCACTGCCAGGAGGTATCGGCGCTTTCTTACGTAGGGGGCAAAAGCCACGGCCGCGGCATTGCCTTAAGTTTATTAGACACCCACAAACGGCACATGCTGGAAATGGAAGGTGTAAACGCCTACGGTATCTGGGATTTTGAAAACTGGGAAGACCTGGCCGGGCAAATAAAAAAAGGGTTTGAGTACGGCAAACAGCGGTGTACAGCTTACGTGCGGTGGGTGGTTCAGCGCGAATTATTCCCTAAATTCCTGGACTCTTACATTCCGGCCATTAAATCTTTAAAAGTAGGCAACCCTTTATTAGTAGAAGAAGGCGCAACCGAACTTCCTAAGTTAGATCTGGGCCCGCTGATTAATACCGCTAAAGTAGAAGAATTACGGGGTTATTACGGCGATGCCCTATCTAAAGGCGCCATTGGCTTATACAAAGGCGAACTCGACGAAAGTATGTTTACGCCTAACCAGGATATATCGGCTTATTTTGCCCCGGCTACCTTGCTCAATGTATCCAGGAGCAGCCACTTATATTACAACGAACCCTTTGGCCCCTTAGATACTATTTTGGTAGTAGATAGTGTAGATGAAATGATCACCGAAATGAATGTTTCTAACGGTAACCTGGTTTCGTCGATTGCGACGAACAACAAAGTAGTAGCCGACCGGGTTGCTTCGGAGTTGCGTTCTTTTAAAGTGGGTGTAAATAAAGTAAGAAGCCGCGGCGACCGCGAAGAAACTTTTGGCGGATTGGGCCAAAGCTGGAAAGGTTGTTTTGTAGGCGGCAAATATTTAGTCTACGCGGTTACGCAAGGGCCAGCTCACGAAAAGTTGCCGGGTAACTTCCCCGATTACACCATGCTGCCCTAAATTGTAGCCCTGCTGCTGCTGCTGCTGCTGCTCGTCAAATCCAGCAAAAGAAAACCTTAAGCTTTTTAGCAGCAGGCATAACTTTTAGTCCGGTTAAAACAGTAATAACCAAAACTAATTTCCGGTTAGGCAAACTGTTCATCCGAGGAAATGAAAAAGGCCCGTTAGAAGTTACTAACGGGTCTTTTTGATATTGAACAAGGGATTATCTCTTTATTTTGAAATATTTTCGTACTAAAAGCGCAGATTACAGCTAATAATAACTTACAAAACTATCTTTTAGCTGAATTATTCTTTTGCGGACTGTAAGCTATCCGGTAAATGGTACCTTTTAAATCATCGGAAACGTAAAGGGCGCCATCCGGTCCCTGGGCCAAACCACACGGCCGGTGCTGAATAGGGCCAGTGGGCTGCACCAGGTCTACGCCCGCAAAATTATCTGCAAAAATTTCCCAGTCGCCGGCAGGTTTACCGTTTTTAAATGGTACAAAAGCTACCAAATAGCCTTTCTGCAGCTCCGTAGATTTGCCATGAAAAGCAATAAACGCGCCGTTGCGGTATTTTTCGGGGAACATGGTGCCGGTATAAAAAAGCATAGCATTGGGCCCCAGGTGCGCCGGAAAAGCAACAATGGGATCGAGGGCTTTTTCGCCGCCGGTTTTCTTGCCGTCGCCGCCGTATTCCGGCGCCAGTATTTTTTTATGTTGTTTATGGTCGTAATAAATATAAGGCCAGCCACCATCGGCACCGGGAGCTTTTATCTCGTACATGGTTTCGGCGGGCAAATCCAGGGTGTGCTGGGCCGTATAATATTGCGGAAACTTATCGTGAAATGGGCCCCGGCCGTGTTGTAAAGCAAACAAAGAATTGGTACGGCTATTCCAATCCAGGCCTACCACATTTTTAAGACCCGTGGCGTAGCGCACAGCGTTGCCATAACTCTGCCCGGTTTTATCTACTTTAAACTGCCAGATGCCGGCCACCGAATCTAAAAGCGTGCACGGCATCATACCTTTACCAGAATCGTCTTGCCGGCAGGCATCAGAATAAGAACCCACGGTAACGTAAATATTGCCTTTGTTATCGAGGGTGATTGATTTAGAAACGTCCCGGGTTTTGGCTACCAGTCCTTTTACAATTTCTTCGGGCTTTCCGGGCTGCATTACTTCTTCTTTGGCATTAAGCAGGTAGCGGTAAACCCCCGTGTTAGAAGCCGAATACAAGTAGCCGTTTTTAATAGCAATGCCGGTACCCGGGTAATCGGCAAAGGTTGTTTTCTGATCCCAGGTGCCGTTTTTATCAGTATCGCGCAAATGAATTAAACCTTTGCCATCTTTTAGTTTAGCCAATTTGGCGTAAATATCACCGCTTTTATTTACTACCATGTGCCGGACAGCACCCAAATCATCGGCCACAATGCTAGCCGAAAAACCGGATGGTAAAACCAGGTTGGCATTAGCTGGTAAAGTAGTTGCGGCAAGGCATGGATTTGTTTTTTGGGGGATGGCAATAAAACCGGAAACGCCGGCCAGGGTTGCCGCTAAACCAGCCACCCAGATAAATGTTTTTTTCATGTATTTTTATAGATTGGATTATTAAGCTTTTGGGGCCGGCAAGCGGCAATGCTTAATAATAAAGATAAATAATTAATTTTCCAGCCCGGCAGCTTTCTTATTAAAAATTTATTCTGGTTTTAAGGTCCGTGGTTTTACCCAATCTACTTATTATAATATATCGCCTAAAGCATTTTTCATAATTAAACCCGGCAGGTGTAAAACCTACCGGGTTTGCTGTACTTCTAATTTAATTATTGGTGTTAAAGGTTAGATATTTTTTGATATAATATTGCTTGTTAATTTACTTCTGGATTTTACTCCATTATAAGTTTACGGGTATATTTTACGCCAGTAGGCTGATGGTATATTACCTGGTAATACCCCTTGGCTAATCTTTTTAAATCTAAGCGGGTATTTTTAGCACCAACTTCAGGATTGATTTGCAACCAAACTTTGCCCATTACATCCAATACTTGTAACAATTCCTGGCCGGTTGCCAGCTCATGCGTTACTACAACGGCCTCGTTAGCCGGGTTCGGAAAAAGTCCAATACCCGTTGGAGCCATTTGGTTTTTAACAAAAATCAGGCTACTGTAAGTAGTTGTACCATTAAAATCAACTTGTTTTAAACGATAGTAATTACCGCCCGCTACGGGCGTATGGTGCGTATATTGGTAGTTTACGCGGCTGGTACTATTGCCAGCCCCGGCTACGGTTGCTAATTCCCAAAAGTTTTTGCCATTGGTGCTGGTTTCTACGGCAAAATAATGGTTATTTTTTTCGGAGGCAGTTTGCCAGGTAAGAAGGGTTTTACCGCTTTGTTCTTTACCGTTAAACTGGGTAAGACTTACGGGCAATACAATACCCGGCGATGGATTTGCTGAAGTAAACGAAGAGTTATTATGCGCTACAAAAGCTACGTCGCTTACCCCAGAAAGCCTGATCTGGAAATTACGGATATTTGCAATATTACTGCTGGTAATACCAAAATCACTAAAATCGGCGGCCCATAACCGGATATCTCTTGACCCATTGATAAAACTACTCGCTAAAGTCATGGGATTGGTATTTGCTTCATAAAAATCGGCGAGCCACTGACCTACCGGGCTAATATTTGTAAAAACTATATCCAAAGCAGTACCTACTTGTATGCCATTCGCATCGGTAAAAGTATACCGGTCAAAGTTAGAGCCAGAAGGATCTGCTACCTGGGTTACCAGAATATCCGGCACTCCATCGCCAATAGCCTGCGACGATAAATTGTTTATAGAAAAAGTTAAAGTTCCTACCGGTAAATTGGCCACACAGGTACCTAAATCTAATCCATTTAAACCATCGGTCAGGTAATAAGGAATATTGTTAGCTGGCGCCGGATTACTGGGCCCTGCAGCAACGCCATCGTACATAGCGCCCAAACCAATTTTAGTAGTGGAAGTTACTGTACCCGGAACAGCAGTTACCGGTAAACCCACAAAAGTAGTTGGATTAAAATTGATACCTCTTAAAGAAAGTGTTTTATTGTTTACGCCCGTAGAATAGGTGTTGCCTTTATAGGTAAAAGCTAACAGGTTATGACTGTTGTTAGGCTTAATAGTATTTATAGCCGTAGCCGAACTACGCCAGTAACCTTCAAAGTCGGTTATTACTTCACTAACTGCCTGGGCTGCTTGTCCGGCAGCATTACCCGAAGTTATAATAAATACCGCCAATAAGATTGAAGCTCTTTTTAATAAAAACCATTGGTTAATTACTAAATTATCTAGCCAAGACTTAGTTAAAAATAATTTAAATTTTAATAAAGGTGTAGAATTATACATAGGAGGCTAATTGCATTTAGATAAAAATTATACAAAAAAATAAGTTAAAGACAATTCCATGATTAGTATTAAACTATCAATCCGTATATTTCAACCCAAGAACTCCCATATAATTATTTCAACACCGCCTTTAGCCCATTCAATCAAAATATAACTTTACAAATATAATAGGCTTACCTTCTTCTATTTCCCTTGTTCGACAAACAGTATTATTTACCCGACGAACATAAGAAACACGCCGACAAACTTTACTATTGAAGCAAAAAACGTAAGTAAACCGCCTGATACACGGAATACAAACCAATCCACCTTTTACAGCACAATATAACTTTATTTATTAGCACCAGATATTACCGGCAGAAGCATGTTTGCATTTCCTGGCATTTGATGATTATGAAGTAATTTATACCAGAATGAATAATACAAATTGCCGTGTATTTTAAGGCGATAACCTGCTACCGGAAATATGAATGATAATTTTACTTAAAAGCCAAGAATACCGTTAATATTACTTATGCAAGCCAGCCCTGGCAAACCCTTTCCGCTAATTTTTTTAGCGATGAAAGCGTTTGCCAGGGCTGGGGTCAAAAAAGAAAATTAAGATTTTAAGCTTAAAACCTACAACCAATATTTAATTGCTGTTTTTACTTCACCAATATTTTAGCATTCAGAATGAGGTGGTTGTTTACACCACTGATACGCACCAGGGCCATGTTTTTCAGGTTAGCCGTTACACTAGCCGGCACGGCAAAGACCGGATTGCTTTCTTTTACTTCTACTACTTGGCTGTAGTGCAGCTTGCCGTATACATCCATT
>NZ_JBMQUD010000090.1:0-8295 GCF_057359045.1 Adhaeribacter sp. | reverse complement strand
TTTGTTGCCGCAATTGCAACAATTTATGTACCAGCCACAGTTTAATGCGGGCATCGGCGCGGTTCTCCCAAAGTTCCTGAATAAACGTTTCCGGCTCCTGCGCTTCGCGGCTCTCTAGCTGGGTAAGCCACTCCTGGCGCTGTTCGTACGCCACGGCTCGCCGGTTATCGGGGTCTACCAAACTTAAATCCCACAGCTCGGTTCCCTGGTAAACATCGGGCACGCCCGGGCAGGTAAATTTTAATAATACCTGGGCCAAAGAATTGATAATGCCAAAATCGGCTACTTTTTGGTGAAAAGGCGCAAAGCTTTGCCAAAAAGCCTCCTGCTGATTTAACAAACCAGTGGCAAAGTTTTTAGCGGCCGTTTCGTATTGCTCGTTGGGCTTGGTCCAGTTCGAAAATCTTTTAGCTTCCCGTAATGCTTTCTCTAAATATTGCTGTATGCGGTCAGAGAAATCATCTTCCGGCTGGCCCGGCATGGGATAAGCGCCAATTAACGTCTGGTAAATAAAATATTCGTCGTTGGCATCGGGAGATTTCCCTTCCTTTAAAGCGGTATTTAGTTTCCGCCATTCCTGCACCTTTTCGGTCCATTCTTCGGCCAGGGAAGTAAGTACATTTAAACGGGCGCGCACATCTTCGCCGCGCTTGGTATCGTGGGTTGAGGTGGCATTAATAGACAAAGGCCAGTTTTCCTGCCGCTGCTGCATGTGCGCGTGAAAAGCAGTTGGGCTTAAACCAAAAGTCTCCGGCGAATCGCCTACTTCGTTGTGCCCGATAAACCGGTTGTAAGTATACATGAGCGTATCTTCTACCCCTTTGGCCATTAAAGGTCCGGTAAACTGCATAATACGCTGGTAAAACTGCAGCGCCTTTTGGTTAAAATCAGCATCTTGCAGGTGCGGCCGGTGCAAAAACGTGTTTTCCAAAACACCTACCGCTGCGCTTAAATCGTGGTTGCTGTGCCTGATTTCGTTTAAAATATTCTGTACGGCCGTAGCTTCGGCCTGGTCCAGGGGTAGTTGGTTGCCGTAGTAGCGGTAAACCGGGCACCGGATTAAAAATTCGGCAATGGCCGCTTTCATATCATCCTGGTGAATACTAGCCAGCATCTTTTTTTCAGCCAGGTTTAACTCCCGAAAATACTGGTACAGGTTGTTTAGTTCGCCGGCCATGTGTTCCGACAAAATATAAGACTTTTTCTCGCGTATTTGGCTGTGTATGGGACTGCTGTTATTTACCAGCGATTTGTACAGCCGGTTAAAACTTTTTTCGCTGCCGGGATGGGTAAGTAAATTATTAACCAGGGCCAGAAAATCGTAACCGGTATTGCCCTGGATGGGCCATTTTTGGGGTAAATCTTCGCCGGGCTCCAATATTTTCTCAACCACAATGTACGTTTCGTCGCCGGTTAGTTCCCGCAGGCTCTCGAGATAACCCATTGGGTCGTACAGGCCATCAATGTGGTCGATGCGTAATCCTTGAAATATTCCGGCTTCCAGGCATTCTTTTATCAGGCTGTGGTAATGCGCAAATACTTCCGGGTCCTGAATATTTAAGCATATCAGGCCGTTAACTGTAAAAAAGCGCCGGAAGTTTATTTTTTTATCCGTGTCTTGCCAGTAGCAAAGGTGGTAATATTGGTCGTCGGCAATTTGGGTTAAATGCTCCGGATTCTGATTTATGATTTCCAGACAATCTTGTATGTAAGCATCTATTTCCGGATTTTTTATTAAAGAAGCTAGTTGCCGGCGAAATTCATCGACCCCTATGGCGTAGCCTTTTGTTTCTTCGGATTGCAATATTTGCTTTACCTGTTGTAGGAGCTGGGTAATGGCTTCCGCCGGTTCGGGGTGACCGGCCCGTAAAATGGTGGCATACGTACGCAAGTTTACCGGGTAAGCACTATCGTAATAATTAAGCACAAACCGTTCGTTTTCGTAAGCTACGGTTAATTCACCGTTCTGAATTACCTCGGCGGGTGGCGCCCCCAAAAACGGCACCATCAGGCGGCCTTTAAATAATTGACTGGTAAGTGCCGTATCAAAAAAAGGTGCGTAAAAAGAATGTGAACCTTTTTCCAGCACATCTACCAGCCAGGGATTATCCGGGTGAAAGGCCATGTGATTGGGCACAATATCCTGGAGCCAGCTCATACCCTGGTTCTGCAAGGTTGTGCTAATGCTTTGCAGTTGCTCGTGGGTGCCAATGCCCGGATTAAGTTTATGCGGATTTACCCCATCGTAACCGTGGGTGCTCCCCGGCGAAGATTGAAAGATGGGGGAGGCATATACGGTACTTACACCTAATTTATGCAGGTACGGAATAATGCGCTCTAAATCCGTTAAGGTAAAATCATCGTGAAATTGTAAACGATAAGTAGAAACGGGATTATGCATTTTTAAATAATATTAAATTACTACCTGCTACAGATTTTTTAAATATTTATTCGGCTTGTTCAAGGCCAAAAACTATAATGGATTGCGGCGGCAAGCTAACCTGGGTTTGGCCAGACGCTGTAGCCGGCACAGTGTGCGGTCCGCCCCAAACCGGATCGGCGGAGTTTAAGTGTAACTGCCAAGAATTATTTTTGGCAAGCGGTAATTGTACGCTTTGGTTTTGGTTTGAAAAATTTAAAAAACAAAGTGCCTCGTGCTGGTTATGCCAGCGGTGCAACACCAAAGTATTGTTTTCTTTATCTGCCGAAACTTTTACATTTTGCCGGTTTAAGTGGCGCAAAGCGGGTTGCTGTTGCCGCAATTTAATCAGGTGCTGGTAATACCGGAACATGGTTTGGTGCGGTTCATTTTCTAATATTTCCCACCTTAATTTGGAGCTGTTAAACGTTTCCAAGGACATGGGATCCGGGGCTTCGCCCTGGGCGTGAAAGGCGGCAAACTCCGCTTTACGGCCTTTTCTTACGGCTTCGGCCAGTTCCGGATCAGTGTGGGAGACAAAGTACAGGAAAGGGTTTGGTTCGCTGTATTCTTCACCCATAAACAACATGGGCAAAAACGGACTTACCAATACCGCGCCGGCCATTAATTTTTGCATCTCAAAACTAACCAACTGGCTGGTGCGCTCGCCCAACATGCGGTTGCCCACCTGGTCGTGGTTCTGTGAAAAAATAATAAATTGTTGCCCCGGATTATGCTGGGCTTTTACACCAAATTTCTTTTGCCGATGCGGCGAATATTGCCCATCGTAAACATAGGCATCCTGGTAAGATTTGGCTAAATGTTCAATGCCACTAAAATCGGAATAATAGCCGGTGGGCTCGCCGCCGGCCGTAATACGTAGCGCATGGTGAAATTCATCTATCCATTGGGCATCCATGCCGTAACCTTGTTCTTCCAGCGGATTAATAAACCGGTTGTCGTTCAGGTCGAGCTCTACAATCAGGTAATGGGTGCGGCCGGTTTCGGCCATTAAATTATTTACGGCTTGTTTTATTTCCCGCAATATATGGGTCGGGCTGAAATCTTTGATTGCATGCACCGCATCCAGGCGTAAGGCATCAATATGAAAATCACGGAACCACATCAAAGCATTCTGCACAAAGTATTCCCGCACGCCATCGCACCAGGCATCGTCAAAATTTAAGGCATTACCCCAAGGGGTATTATATTTATCGGTGAAATAAGGGCCATAAGCCCCTAAATAATTACCTTCCGGCCCCAAATGGTTATAAACCACATCTAAAATTACGGCCAAACCTTTTTCGTGGCAAGTATTTACCAGGTGCTGCAAACCAGCGGCCCCACCGTAAGAATCTTGCACCGCATAAGGAAAAACGCCATCGTAGCCCCAATTGCGGTCGCCGGGAAATTGCGCCACCGGCATTATTTCAATGGCATTTACGCCCAGAGTTATTAAATAATCCAGCTTTTCTTCTAAAGCGGCAAAAGTACCGCCGGGCGTGAAAGTGCCGGTATGCAATTCGTATAAAATATAATCAGCTAAAGGTACGTTCTGCCAGTTTTGGTCGGTCCAGGCAAAGCTTTTTAAATCCAGCGCCTGCGAAGGACCGTGTACCCCTTCGGGTTGACTCAAGGAGGCCGGATCGGGCAGTTCCTGGTCGCCGTTGATTTTAAACTTGTATATGTCGCCGGGTTTTACCTGCTCCGTTATAATTTGCCAATAGCCATAGGCAGCCGGCGGAAGGGGTAAGGTAAGGCCGGTACCTGATAAGATCAATTCTATACTTTTTGCTTCGGGGGCCCAAACTGTAACTTGCGCCTCTTGCGTGGGAGTAAAGTTTACCCCAATGGTACGCCCGCTAATATTTTGGTTTGTCATGCTTCCGGATCAAAAAATATGGGTTGCTTTAACAACATTACCGAGCGGCTTTCTACCATAATGGTTTTACCGGCTTCAAAAGTTGGTCCATCAGTTTCCGAAATAAAGTCTTCGGCCGTGTCCAGGATTTTGATCCAAGGGCTACCGTATTTTTCGGATGGTAAGGTATATTCCAGCGGCTCATGGTGGGCATTAAATATGATATAAAAGCTATCGTCAATAATATGCTCGCCTTTACTGCCCAACGTATGTACCCCCCGGCCATTCAGGTAAACACCCAGAGATTTGGCATAATCTTGGGTCCAGTGGTTTTCGTCCATTTCAGAGCCATCGGGTAAAAACCAGGCTATATCTTCAACTACTGTTCCCCGGATGGGTTGTCCCTGGAACCAGCGCCGGCGACAAAATACCGGGTGGTTTTTACGTAGGTGAATAACTTTGCGGGTAAAACTCAATAGATTTTGATCGGCAGCAGCCCAGTCAAGCCAGGAAATTTCGTTGTCCTGGCAGTAAGCGTTATTATTGCCACCTTGGGTCCGGCTAATCTCGTCGCCGGCTACCAGCATGGGAACGCCCTGCGATAAAAACAAAGTAGTTAAAAGATTACGTTTCTGCCGATTACGCAGGTCATTAATCCATTGATCGTCGGAGGGGCCTTCGGCGCCGCAGTTCCAGGAACGGTTATGATCTTCGCCGTCGTTGTTGCCTTCGCCATTGGCTTCGTTGTGTTTTTCGTTGTACGACACCAAATCGTGCAGCGTAAAACCATCGTGGGCAGTAATAAAATTAATACTGGCGGTGGGACGGCGGTAATCGTCCTGGTACAAATCGGGGCTACCGGTAATGCGCTGACCAAATTCGGCCAGCATACTATCGGCCCCGCGCCAATAATCCCGAATGCTATCGCGGTAACGTCCGTTCCACTCGGCCCAGCCCGGCGGGAATTTACCTACCTGGTAACCACCTTCCCCAATATCCCAGGGCTCGGCAATCAATTTAACCTGCGAAATAACCGGGTCCTGGTGAATAATATCAAAAAAGGCGCTTAGTCGATCTACTTCGTGTAATTCGCGAGCCAGGGTAGCGGCCAAATCGAACCGGAAACCATCAACGTGCATCTCCAGCACCCAATACCGCAAACTATCCATCATGAGCCGGAGAACGTTGGGTAAATTGGCATTAAGGGTATTACCAGTGCCGGTATAATCCATGTAATACCGTTTATCGTTTTCCATCAGCCGGTAATAAGAGGCATTATCTATACCCCGGAACGAAAGGGTTGGCCCCAGGTGATTGCCTTCGGCGGTATGGTTGTAAACTACGTCCAGAATTACTTCTATGCCTGCCTTGTGCAGTTCTTTTACCATGGTTTTAAACTCTACCACCTGCTCGCCCAAAGCACCCCGGCTGGAGTATCGTACATCGGGGGCAAAAAAACCAATGGTATTGTAGCCCCAATAATTAGAAAGGCCTTTATCCTGCAGAAAACTATCGTTCACGAAATGGTGCACCGGCATTAATTCTATGGCGGTTATACCTAAATCCTGCAAATATTTAATGGTTGTGGGGTGCGCAATGCCGGCGTACGTACCTCTTATTTCTTCCGGAATATCGGGGTGTAATTGCGTAAAGCCTTTTACATGCGTTTCGTAAATAATAGATTTAAAGTAAGGTATTTTGGGCGCTTTATCGCCTTCCCAATCAAACAGCGGATCTACCACTACCGATTTGGGAATAAAGGGCGCGCTATCGGCATCGTTAAAGCTTAGGTCCTCTTCGGGGTGGCCCATTTCGTAGCCAAACAAAGAATTATGCCAGTTAATGGTACCCGAAATAGCTTTGGCGTAAGGGTCAATTAATAATTTATTAGGGTTGTAACGATGGCCATTTTGCGGGTCGAAGGGGCCGTAAACTCGATAGCCATACAATTGCCCCGGCAACAAATCCGGAACGTACACGTGCCATACCTGGTGGGTGCGTTCCTTCATTCTGATTTTAATTACTTCGGTTTCATCGTTAGGGGAGTTAAACAGGCATAAGTCTACCCCGGTGGCATTGTCGGCGTAAAGCGCAAAGTTTACACCTTCTACATCCCAGGTGGCCCCTAATGGATAAGGGTTACCCGGATACACAATTGTATTCATGTTGGTTATAGTATAAGTAAGTTCTATTGGGTTAATTCGTTGATTGGGTCAGTTGCTAAAATTTTCACGTTCTACGGATAAAAACTAAAAACGTATATTTAATAATTAGAGATTTACGTAAAAATTAGAGATTTACGTAAAAGCAGGCTTGGTTGCCGGTATAGTTTAAAATTAAAGGTTATAAGAGCTATTCTTTATTTTAATGGCGCATACGGCAAAGCGGAGCCATAAACCGAAAAAAAGTTCGTTAAAAATAAAAACCCGTATTAATGCTCGGTTTATACGGTTAAAAGCTTCATTAGAGAGATATAAATACTTAAAATTATCTATCGGATTAATCTATAACGTAAAGGCTCTTAACTTTTCCTGGCTGTTTGCGAATAATCATTCCGGTTAAGGGTTGTGGTATAATAAACGCTGTTTTAAAAAATGGTTCTGCTATCCTTCCGTTTCATTAGGCAAACAAAAATTTATGGCAATAATTGGTTATCACGCTTCGCACGAACAATTTAAACCCAGCACTCTTTTAGAGTACGTGCAACTGGCCGCCCAAGCTGGCTTTCAGGGGGCTTTGTCTTCAGATCATTTTCATCCGTGGAGTAATTCGCAAGGGCAAAGTGGTTTTGCCTGGTCGTGGCTGGGCGCGGCTTTGCAGGCCACCAACCTTACTTTTGGAGTGGTAAATGCACCTGGGCAGCGGTATCATCCGGCCATTATTGCCCAAGCCGCCGCTACCCTCGCCGAAATGTTTCCGGAAAGGTTTTTTATTTGCCTGGGCTCCGGACAAGCCCTTAACGAAATGATAACCGGCGACAAATGGCCCACCAAAGCCGAACGCAATAATCGTTTAAAAGAAGCCGTAGAAATTATCAGGGCTCTTTGGCGCGGCGAACGGGTTACGCATAAAGGTTTGATTACAATAGAAGAAGCGCAACTTTATACGTTGCCCAGGATAAATCCTTTAATTATGGGAGCCGCCGTTTCAAATAAAACCGCCGAGTGGGTAGGTGGTTGGGCCGATGGTTTAATTACTATTTCGAAGAACCCGGCTGAATTAAAGAAAACCGTAGAAGCTTTTAGGAAGGGTGGTGGCGAAGGTAAGCCTATGTATTTAAAAGTACAATTATCTTATGCCCGCACCGAGCAGGAAGCCCGCCAGGGTGCCCACGACCAATGGCGCGGCAATATTTTTGATAACAGCCTGTTAACCGATTTACGCATACCTGAACAATTTGAAGCCGCCGCTCAATTTGTAAACCCGAATGAATTAGACAATTTTGTCCGGATATCGGCTAACGTGCAACAGCATATTGATTGGTTAGGCGAATACCTGAACCTAGGTTTTAGCAATATTTACCTGCACAACGTAAACCTGAACCATTTACCCTTTATAGAAGATTTTGGGGCAAAAGTATTGCCAGCCTTGGCAAAGATTTAAATATTTAACTAAATCTAAATGCCATTGTTCTATCAATCTTACTAAAGTTTTAACAGGGTTTTAGGTATATTTTATCTTTCACTTTAGCCATTTTCAATCTTATAAAGTATTTAAAAATTGATTTTTGAGTTGGATGGAAAAGCAGGCATTTATTCATGGATAATTTAAAACAAAGTGGAGGCCTTGCCTTAATTCCTTTTCTGGTTTTTGTACTGGCGTTTTTAGGCGCTGGTATTGGCCTCGGCGATTTTTATGCTTTTCCTTCGCCGGTGGCCGTGGTGTTGGGCATAATAGTAGCTTTTTTAATTTTAGGCGGTAGCGTACAGGCTAAAGTAGATGCGCTTATTCGGGGTTGCGGCGATTCCCGGATTATGACCATGTGCCTGATTTATTTACTGGCCGGGGCTTTTGC